>JAHRXB010000067.1 GCA_019104905.1 Bdellovibrio sp. | reverse complement strand
GGCGGTTCATAAGGAATTGCCCGGTGACTTCGTCAATCACACAAAGAGAACTGATACTTTTTAAGCGTTCTGCGAAAAGTTCTGCGGCATCGGTTCCGTCGCGGGAGATGGTGCAAAAAGCCAAAGCCTCCGTCAGCTTCTCAATAACTGGAGCCATGTCCTTTTCTTGAGATCTAAAATAGGAAAGTTTGACCTCCACATAGGGAAGATGCACGCGATAACCTTTTTCAACTGTGACGTCTTTCAGAGTGTCCTCGACAATGACGGCCACGTCGGATTCACCAACACCTAAAGTGTCCCACATGCGCGTGATGTAAGGATCCAGGTGTGTCGTGTTCTTTTTCAGCCATTCCGCAATATACCCTTCCCAGACGGCTTCAATTTCGCGTGGAGGGCCTGGCAAAACAAAAACTTTCTTCCCGTGCGCTTCGAGATAAAACGCGTTGGCTGTCCCTTGAGAGTTAAACAAAATGGTCGCGCCCTCGGGGAAATAACATTGTTGCCGTTGAATGTCCTTCACCACATAACCGCGCGAGAGCAGGCGAGTGGTGACGTGTTGCCAGGAGGTTTCATCGAACTTCAAAGGGACGCCGACCCACTCAGTGACCACCTCGCGAGTGAAGTCATCGGACGTGGGGCCGAGCCCTCCGGTGATAAAGATCAGGTCACTTTTCCCGGCGCAAAATTCCACTCCTTCGCGCATCAAACGTCGTTCATCGGGGACAACCAAATGAGTGACCGTCGAGAGCCCGAGGGCCTTTAATTTTTTCGAAATCCAAGAGGCGTTTTTATTGACGATTTGCCCGTCAGTGAGTTCCGTGCCGATGCCTAAAACTGAGGCTTTCATTGTGAGAGATCTCCATGTCGTAGACCTCAAGTTAAGCGAGGTCTGGATCTGCGTCCAGGGTCTTCCCTCTTGGGGGTGTTAATTGACATGCACGCGACGCATTATCGTGGCCAAACCCTTGCCCCCGGAGCACTCTCTAAATAGATTCACGCGTTGAGTAATTACCCGGTTTGAACCCCAAGGAGTCTCTTTTATGTCATTCAACTGGAAAGAGTTTGATCTCTATAATCCAACCCCTGAACACGCCATGCTGCGCGAAACAGTGAAGTCTTTTACGGAAGCTGAAATCGAACCCCAGGCTCATGAATATGATCGCAGTGAAAAATTCAACTTGGCCCTTTTCAAGAAAGTGGGAGAGCTGGGTTTATTAGGAATTACCGTTCCGGAAGAATTCGGGGGAGCGGGGATGGATGCGACGGCCGCAGCCATCGTGCACGAAGAGATGTCGGCTTCAGATCCCGGTTTTTGTTTGGCTTACCTGGCGCACTCCATGCTTTGTGTGAACAACATCGCGGTGAATGGAAGTGATGAACAACGCCACCGTGTTTTACCAAAACTTTGTTCTGGTGAGTGGGTGGGGGCTATGGCGATGTCAGAGCCGGCCGTCGGCACGGACGTTTTGGGCATGCAAACTCGTGCGGATAAAAAAGGGAATGAATACGTTCTTAACGGTCGCAAAATGTGGATCACCAACGGAACGGTTGATGAAAACAACACGCCTTGTGATCTCGTGTTAGTTTACGCGAAGACCGGAGAAAAACAGGGTCGCGCGATGGTCTCTACTTTCATCGTTGAAAAAGACCACAAAGGTTTTGAGGTTGGACAAAAGATCAAAGACAAGTTGGGCATGCGTGGCTCTAATACGGCAGAGCTGGTGTTCCAAGACTGTCATGTTCCTGCAGCAAATCTTGTCGGTCACGAAGGTGACTCGATGTTGCACATGATGAGAAATCTTGAGATCGAACGTTTGACTTTGGCGGCACAGAGTTTGGGAATTGCTCGTCGTTCGATTGAGATCATGAATCGCTATGCGACTGAGAGAGAAGCCTTTGGAAAATCACTGAATCACTTCGGTCAAATCCAGCGTTATATCGCTGACAGCTATGCGGAATACAAAGCGGCACGGGCTTATGTTTACGAAACCGCTCGTCGCATGGATTTGAACAAAGAAGGAAACCGTTTGGATTCTGATGGCGTGAAGCTGGTGGCGACGACTATGGGCAAAAATATCGCGGACCGTGCGATCCAAGTTTTGGGTGGTTATGGTTATGTGGGCGAGTACGTTGTTGAAAGACTTTGGAGAGACGCCAAACTTCTTGAAATCGGTGGCGGAACTTTGGAAGCACACCAGAAGAACATCACTCGTGATTTGGCTAAAAATCCTGAGTCATTGTATAAGTAGTCCCTGTTCTGAATTGAGGTAACGATGTTTCCCTATGGGCCCGAGCTTGAGATCAACGCCAGTTTAAAAGTTCATTACCAGCTTGTTCTTGAGAAGATTGGGCCTTTGCTTACAGATGAGCGTCGCCAAAAAATCGAGCGGGTCGTGTCCTTGCGCAATTTTGACACCGCCGTGGTGTTAGAGGGGATCTATGACCGCGGAAATATTTCAGCGGTCATGCGCAGTGCCGAGGGTTTGGGTTTTGGAAATTTCCAAGTCATCGAGACCCAAGAAAAATTCAAAGAAGCCAACCGAGTCACCCAAGGCGCTGATAAATGGGTGGAAGTCAAAAAGTGGAAAAAGACCTCTGAATGTGTGAAGGCCTTGAAGGATCAAGGTTACAAAATCTGTGTCACTCATTTGGATGAAAAATCCAAGCCTTTGCACGAAATTGATTTTTCTGGAAAGACGGCTTTAGTTTTGGGGAATGAAAAGGATGGAGTCAGTCGTGAGATGATTGATGCCGCCGATGAGCGCATCATCATTCCGATGACGGGCTTTGTACAAAGTTTCAACATCTCCGTTGCCGGAGCCCTCAGTCTTTATCATATTTCTCAGGATCGTTTGAAGCGCCGAGGAACGAATGCCTCTTTGAGCGAAGAAGAGCAGGGGATCTTGCGGGCTTATTACTATATGCGAACGCAGGACTCTGCGGCTCAATATCTGGATGAGATGTTCGCGCGCGGGACCTTAAAAGCCTAAAATGCACATTTAAAGATTGAAGAGTTGTCGCCAGGTCAAAATTCCTCTAGGCTTTTTACAAGAGGAGGCGACCTATGCGAACACTCTTAATTCTTTTGGTGATGGCTCTAGGGGCTTGCGCGGAAAAAAGTATTTCGGATCAAAAGACCTCTGGCTCTGCCGAAAATTCATCTGCGAAGTTGGCCTTTTTTATGACGAGACCTCAGCCGACAGGGCCGGCGGAACTGATCTTTGATAAGGATCACGCGGGTGTTAAGCCTGAAAATTATCGTAAAAGCATGGATCTGAAAATGTCAGGCAGTGCGAGCTTCGGCCCTAAGGCACTCCGCGAGATCGCCAAACCTCTTAAGAAAAATAAATCTACTCTTTATGTGTTCGATCTTAGGCAAGAATCGCATGGCTTGATCAACGACATGCCTGTCACGTGGTATGCGGATCGGGATTGGGCCAATGCCGATTTGAATCACGACGAGGCTGTACGCCGGGAACGCCGACTTTTAGGAGATCTTCGCGTCGGCGATAAGATCGCAGGGCAGGAAATCAAGAGTATTGAAACTGAAGAAAGTATGGTTCGCAGCAACGGTCATCAATACGTTCGTTTGACGGTGACGGACCATGTTCGCCCGGTGGATTCCGAAGTGGATCGTTTTATTCAGGCGGTCCGTGATCTTCCGGAGAATTCATGGATTCACTTCCACTGCCGCGCGGGGAAGGGTCGAACCACCACCTTTATGGTGTTGTATGATATGTTGTTGAATGCAAAGTACGTTGGTTTTGATGAGATCATTGATCGCAATACCAAACTGAGTAATGACTATGATGTGATCGCGGTTGGCGATCCGAAAGAATGGAAGTATCCTTATCAAAAGGAACGGGCTGAGTTCGTTCGTGAGTTTTACAATTACGCCAAAGAAAACCCGCGAGGGGAAAAAATGCTTTGGTCTGAGTGGGTGGCAAGATGAAAAAGAACCTCCTTGTAGTTATGTCCCTTCTGCTTTTTGCGGGATGCGCACAGAAGTCTGTTTCAGAAAAGAAATTCGAGTTCTCAGAGAAATCAAAGAAAGAAGAAAAGCCGTTGGTTGAGCCCACTCCAGCCCCGAGCATCGTGGTGAGTCCGAAGGACTTACAGAAGCATGATAAAATGACCAAGGCGCTGGAAGCTTATGTTTTAAAGGGCGATAAAACTTCGTTCGCAGCCTTGTGTAAGGATTCGCACTTTGATTGTTTTGTGGACAACAAGGCTTTTCCCAAGAATAAGAAAAAACAGACTCGCAAGGTGCCACCTTATGCGAGCGGATCGAAAATGGGCTTACAAGGCGAAAATCGTATTCATGTCAGATATGACTTTTATCCTTAACTTTTTTTTCAGAGACAAACAGAACCCCAATCAAGGCCGATATCAGCGCTACGGCAATCGGGTAGGCTATTCCGGCAAGATGGTTTCCCGTAGAGGTCGTGAGAACGGCCCCGATGATAGGCACCAGGCCTCCGAAAATGCCGTTGCCCACATGATATGGCAACGATAGGGCCGTATAACGAATCGAGGGCGGGAATAGCTCAACGAGAAAAGCAGCCAAAGGCCCATAGACCATCGTTACAAAGAGGATCTGGATGAAAACCAGAAGGATCATAAAAAAATAGAAGGGGCGATGGGCCGTGCTGGTCAATAGCTGTGGAGACAAAGTCGCATAGTGATCCATGGCCAGATAGATCGGATAATAAGAAAAAGCTCCAAGAATCATTCCCGTGGCCATGAGGTTGAGGCGTCCGTATTTATCGGAAAGAGCGCCGAAGAGAACATACAGCGGTGTCGCCAGAAGAAGGGCCACTGCCATCACAAAGCTGGCGACAACAAAGTCGACTTTCAAAATAGTTTGTAAATAGTAGAGAGCATAGAAATGCCCCGTGTACCAAATAACGGCTTGGCCGGCGACGACTCCAAACAGAGCCAGAAGGACCCGCTTTCTGTTGTTGGTGTTAAAAAGAACATCCCGAAAGGGGGAAGAAGAGATTTTTCCGGCGGCCTTTATTTTTTCAAATACCGGCGATTCCAACATCTTTCTGCGCGCAAAATATCCAAAAGCCACTAAGACAACGGATAAGAGAAAGGGAACTCGCCATCCCCATGCCTTGAAGGAGTCCTCACCAAGGAGTAAACGCGTGACCAGCACAATTCCTAAAGACACCAAGAGGCCCATGGTGGCTGTTCCTTGAACAAAACTTGTGTAGAATCCTCTTTTTCCGTCGGGACTGAACTCGGCGACGTAGACAACGGCTCCACCGTATTCTCCCCCCATCGCGAGGCCCTGAAGAAGTCGTAAAAGTGAAAGAGCTAAAGGCGCCAGCACGCCAACTTGTTGGTAGGTTGGAAGAAGCCCCATCAAAGTTGTGGAGGCTCCCATGATAAGAAGGGAACTGGTGAAGGCGTATTTTCTTCCGGCGATATCGCCAAGGCGTCCAAAGATCACGGCTCCGATAGGGCGACTGATAAATCCTGCTGCGAATGTGGCAAAAGCGCCGAGGAGAGCCGTCACTTCATTTCCCGGAGGGAAGAAGTGGATGGCAATGATCGTCGCTAAAGAACCGAAGATATAAAAGTCATACCACTGAATGAGAGTGCCCGCGCAGGTGGCGGCGATCACGTCCCAGGTGTTGTTGGAAGCCATCGACTTTGGCACGTCCTCCGGAGGGCCGTTCATAGCAGATCCCCTTACAAAAAACTGAGTTCTACTATAAAAACTCGGTGTTTATAAGCACGGAATCTCACCATTGCATTTAAAAAATCTGAGACGAGGTCAGCGATTTTAGTTTATGTTGTAGATCATATTCGCACCGACTCCATCCCCAAAAATTTAAAAAATAAAGACGCTCATAATTTGTAATGTAGGAAGTGAGAGCAGCTCCATGTCAGTTTTTAGCGAGCTCCTTGTGTGGCTAATTGAATTTCATATTTGAAATATTGAACAGACTCACATTTCAGCCTCAGTCTCCACATTTTGAGACTATGAGCCCCCGGTTAACTTTCGGGAAAGATGTCCGATATGTCTCTCGCATATATTGGAATCAAACAATAAGGAGATTTTCGTGAGACTACTAAAAACCGCCCTTGTTCTTTTGCTTGTGAGTGCGACGACTGCCCATGCTGAAGAGGCTTGTACGAAAGAGCAAGCAAAAGAAGCCGTAGAAAAAGTTTGTAAAGAAATTGAAGCCAAGGGAGACGCCGCTTTGGAAATGGTTCAAGGCTTTCGCTTTTGCGGATCCAACTATGTTTGGGTTCAAGACACGGACTTAAACATGGTTCTTCATCCCATCAAACCCAAGCTGAATAAAACGTCTTTAAAAGAAAACAAGGACGACAACGGCAAGGCGCTTTTTGTCGAATTCGACAAGATGGCGAAAGCCAAAAAAGAGGGCGGGTGGGTCGATTACGTTTGGCCAAAGCCAGGCGCTGAGAAAGCCACGGATAAAATTTCTTTCGTAAAAAAATGTGGTGGAGCCAAAGGGTGGATCGCGGGTTCTGGGGTTTGGAAATAAACCCACAGATTTTTTGAGATTGCTTGTTTAGGTGGAGGGCCCCGTGCGTATAGGATTTCGTGGAAAATTATTTGTTTTGATATTCTTTGCAATCGGGGTTTGCGCCGTGGCGCTCATCCTCATTAGTGCCATGAACACGCGAAGTGCATTGGCTCAACAAATGGAGTCCCAACTTCTATCACAAGGGCAAGGCATTAAAGAAAATGTGGCGGCTCACGTCGAGAGACTTCGAAACTACGGAGCACAAGTTAATGACAGTCGTTTGATCGAGGGAATGTTTATAGCTTATGAAGGTGCGTTTTATGGGGCGGGACTTGTTCCCGGAAAAGATCAGCAAGGTTTCACAAGCTCCTTTGAAGCGTTGAATAAAGTGTTCTATGCGCGAACAGAGCGAATGGCGCGGGATTTTTCGCTGGATGATATTATCCTGGTGTCTACAAATGCCCAGGTGATCTTTTCATTGGCGAAGTCTAAAGATGATTCCGTCTTTTTGGGAAAGAATCTTGTTAATGGGGCATTCAAGGATCTTCGCGTCGGCGAATGTTACCGCAAGGCCCGAGATGCCAAAAATAAAGAGATGGTTTTTTCCAGCATCGGCGTCAATCCCATTACCAAGAAACGAGTGGCTTTCTTATGTCAAACAAAGTTGGCAGAGTTTGATCACGCGGCGGATGGCGTAAAAAAGGGTGATGTCTTGGGAGTGGCAATTTCCAAAATAAATATGGAAATCATTTCTGAAATAGCCGCTTGGAAGTTTGGCGCAGGAGACACGGGAGTGTCATATTTGATCGGGGGAGATCAGACTTTGCGCACGTCATATAAAAGCGGCAAAGAAATTTTGGAAGCCGAAAAAAGTATTCTTGAAGATATTAAGTTGAAGAGTGCCGCTATTTCACAAGCGGCCTCCGGGCAAGAGGGGATTGTTCAGGATCAGAACCCGTTTGATCGCAAAACAATGGCGTTCTCATCCGCGGTGAACTTTCTCGGTGAAAAATGGATTTTGGTGGTCGAAAAGGACTCCAGCGAAATCTTCGCTCCCGTAGGGTCGATGATTTGGACTCTCATTGGTATTGGTGTTGTTGTCTGCCTGCTCATCGGAGTTGTCAGTTTCTTTGGATTGAATAACTGGATGGTGACACTAAGAAATATCAGCGAAAAAATGGAAGTGAGCTCAAAAATTATCGCCGATAGCAGTGGCCAATTAAAGGGATCTTCAGATCGTATGTCGAAGGGAGCCTCCGAAGGGGCCGCCTCTTTGGAACAAACGGTGGCCTCGTTGGCCGAAGTGTCATCAATGGTCGACACGAACTCCAGCAACGCGCAGAAGGCGTATCAGTTATCTTTGGAAAATACGGAAGCGGCAATGAAAGGATCTCAGAAGATCTCTCAGTTGATTGATTCGATGAGAACCGTCGCCGAACGAGCCGAGCGCATCTCCGAGATCACCGTCGTTATCGAGGATATCGCTTTTCAAACCAATCTGTTGGCCCTAAATGCGTCGGTTGAGGCCGCTCGTGCGGGTGAACAAGGAAAGGGTTTTGCGGTCGTCGCGGATGCGGTGCGAACTCTGGCCTTGAAGAGTTCGACATCGGCAAAAGAGATTTCCACTTTAATTCATGGAACGGTGGAGGTTGCCAATCGTGGCCGTGAAGAAGCCGATCAAAGTGGCGCTGTTCTGGCATCAATCGTGAAATCCATTCAGCAGACGACCGAAATCAATCAATCCATAGCGGATGCTTCAAAAGAGCAGGCGGTCGGAACCCGAGAGATTTCCACTTCGATGAATAGTATTGATCAAGTGACGCAGCAGAACGCGGCCTTGGCTGCCAGTGTTCAAGAAAGCTCTAGCGAGCTTTTAAACCAGGCAGAGACCTTGCGGACAGTCTTTGATAACTTGAGTGAGTTCCTCCAGGGGAATAAAAGTAAATCTGCCTAGTTCTTTCTTAGAGCGATGGATTTCATCAAGGGCTCTTGATCGGGCAATTCGAAATCGAGTCCTTGAGCGGGGGCGGGCAATATCTTAAAGGAAAATTCCCTCTTGAGTTTATTCAGGCGTAAATGGATATCTCCCGTCGTCCACTTTTCGTAGTTGGTGCAGAAAAGCAGAAGGCCGTTGCGCTCAAGACAGTACAGGGCGTTGATCAACAGCTCATCAAAATTTTTACTGATGGAAAAGACACTGTTTTTAGATCGCCCAAAAGAAGGGGGATCGCAGACAATCAGGCCAAATTTTCT
>JAHRXB010000178.1 GCA_019104905.1 Bdellovibrio sp. | reverse complement strand
GTCTTAATGCCTAAGTTTAACTCTGTAGACGGCGTCAATCCGATTGCGACTTACTCGATTCTTTCCAAGGTGGAGGAAGTGGTGCAAGGAACGGCCAAAGTGAAAGTCCTTCATCCGCAGTGGGAAGTTTACTCACAAAATTGGCTGGAGCGCATGAAGCTTCCCCAATGGCCTGAGGACACGGCGATCCCTGGCAAAAAGCGCTGGGAGGTTAATTTCGTAGGCTCCCAAACTGCTTCACAAGTGCCGGTGGGACCTGCTATGATCGAAGCCGCAACACATGTCACACACAGCTCAATCTCTTTCTAGAAAAATCCTTCTTGGACTTGTGATTTTCACAGGCTGCACTCTTTTTGGGTGCAGCTTGTTTGATAAAAAACCTTCCGCACACACGCGCATGGCGCAAATCAATAAACAGAAAGTCTTCTTCGCCTCTTACGATTCTGTCTGGAGAGCGGCTCACTCTGTTCTGAAGTATCCCATTGCTCAAGAAAACCAAGACACCGGGATTATTGAAACCGAATACATCAAGGGCATTGATGGATGGCTTCCCCCGAACGAACAACGCCCCCCTTCTAGCGGCATCCGTTATAAGCTGATCCTGACTTTTGCCCGCGGCAAAGCCGAAGGACGTGAGTCCGTGCGTGTGACCGTCGACAAGAAGATGGAGATTTTACGAGACTTTTTCTCTGAGCCCGAACCCATGGAAAGTGATGGTTTGGAAGAGAAAATTATTTTCTACCGTATTGAGCGAGAGCTCATCGTAAACGAAGCCCTTAAGCGAGCGAATTAAAGTTCGATCGCTTCTTTTTTGACATAGTTTTTCCAAAGTCCAACAAGAGCCGATGGCTTTTCCTGTCCACCACCAAGCTTAATCCCCGTTAACTTTTCCAAACCACGAACCGCAGGTAAATGCACCCGTTGATCTTTATCAGAAAGAAGTTGTGCAAAACTTCTCATTTCACGGTCCATTGGTTTTTGCGCCAGAATTTCCACGATTTGATGACGAATCCAAAGGCTTTGCGAGTTTTTGAAATTGTATCCCTGATTCAACTCTTCCCACAAAAGTTCACGAACAGTCATTGAACTGCTTTTTTCAAGCACACTCACTGCCGCCGAACGAACCACCAGAGCTTTATCCTTAAGAAGTTTTTGCGCCAGTTTCTCACCCTGCTCTGGGTTCACTTCACTTAACGCAACCAAGGCTGCATTTCTCATGTACCATTGTTTATGCGCCCCCGCCTTCACAAGATCCGCCGTCGCCTGAATGCCCTTGGCTTCCGCCGCCGCCATCAAAGCTCGCCAACGAAGGCTCATGGGTTGAGCCTCATTAAAGGCCACAGAAATAAAATTTTGATAGTGTTTGTCACCCTGTCCCTGAATCACCATGCGGCGATTTTCACCGGGAAGATTCAGAACTTCGATCGCAGAAGTTAAAGTACTAGATGAAGGTCTTAATCCGACCGCGAAAGCACTTGAAGAAAGTCCAGCAAGTAATGCAGAGGTCACGATAATCTTATTCATGGTTTAGCTCTTTTTTGCTACGAAGTTTTCAAACTCACTCATCAGTTGGTCTGTTTCATCCCCTGATTTTTTCGCCGCTTCAGAGCCGTCGCCGGCTTTCTCTGCCACTTTACTCAGGTTCTTCTGACCTTCCACCGCCGCCGCAAATTCCTTCATCAACTCGTCGTCGATAAGGTCAGCGCCCCCTGCCGACACATCAGCCGCCGGAGTTTCTACCATCGGTGCGGGCTCTTCAACTGGTGCCGCCGCCTCAACGACAGCAGGAGGCTCTTCCGGAGTCGGTTCAGACTCCGTAGCAACTTCCGCGACTGGAGGCGCGACCGCCGCAGCGCCGCCACCCGCCTTCAAGGCCTCAAGCTCTTTTCTGAGCTGATCATTTTCTTCACGATAACGAGACAGGTCCGCGATATCTTCGCTGATAATTTCATATTCAGCCAATCGCGCTTCAAGGTCTCGAATCTTTCCAGCAAAAGATTCTTTTTCTGCAGCGCTCATTCCGCTACCGGCGTCCGCCGCAGGAGCATTCATATTGGCCGCGTCCGTTGCGGCCTGCAAAGCCTCTTGAAGCTGCGCCTGTAAAGTTTCAATTTTTTTGTGACTCTCACCCAAAGACATCCGAAGCTGAGCAACCTCCGCCGCAGACTCCCCCGCCACTTGAACGGGCGCCTCCGCCGTTGAGGACAAAGAGTTTTTCTCGAGCGCATCAAGATCCATGTCCATCTCAAGATCTTCGGTAACAGCGGGGCGAGAAGGTTTTTGTGCCGCCGCCTGACTTTGATTCTCAAGAATTTTTTGCAGAGTTTTTTCTAATTGAGCCGCATCAAGGCCTTGCCCTGCCTCGCCCATTTCAGATTTGGATTTTTTCGCAAAAAAACTGCGATAAGCCAAAACAAGTGAAAGAAAAATTACAAGAGCAACGAGGCCCTCAATAATGGCGGTATTGTGCTGACTCCAAAAGGAGAGGAATTTTTCAATTGTCACAATTCAAATTCTCCCCTATCCCAAGAGCTCCGTCAACGCTGGACCTTGGAAGGTGTTTGGTGGTACGGTGGATTCTTAAGTCCGAGGTGAACTATGTCTCAACGACCCTACGACCTAATTATTCAAGGCGGAACCTGTTTACTCCCCCATCCCTCAGAGTCAGGTCTGATCGAACAGCAGGCAGACATCGCCATTCGCGATGGACGCATTGAAAAGATACGCGATTCCATTCGCGAACCCGCGACGAAAGTAGTCCAGGCCCAGGGACTTCATGTCCTCCCCGGGGTTATCGATAGCCAGGTTCACTTTCGCGAACCAGGATTGACTCACAAAGAAGACCTTGAAACTGGAACCCGCGCTGCCATCTTAGGGGGTGTCACCAGCATTTTTGAAATGCCAAACACCAACCCCTCAACCACGACTCAAGAGGCCTTTGCCGAAAAGCTGCAAAGAGCCCACGGTCGAGCCCACTGCAACTACGCTTTTTTCATTGGTGGCGCTCACGACAACGTTGAAAATTTGGCCCAACTCGAACTTCTGCCTCATTGTTCGGGAATAAAAATCTTCATGGGAAGCTCTACCGGAAATCTTTTGGTTGAAGATGACGCCACCCTTGAACGCATCCTCAATCAAGGCCATCGCCGCGTGGTCTTTCACAGTGAAGACGAAATGCGACTGCGCGAACGAAAGCATATTGCCGTGGACATGGCCGATCCCCATTACCATCCGGTCTGGAGAGATGTCGAAACCGCTGTGAACTCAACCCAACGTTTGTTGCGACTGGCACGCAAAACAGGACGTAAGATTCATGTTCTGCATATCTCAACGGCCGAAGAAATGGACCTTCTCAGGGACCATAAAGACATCGCTTCGGTGGAGGTTTTGCCTCAGCATTTAACTCTATTTGCGCCGGACTGCTACGATCTTTTAGGTAATTACGCTCAACAAAATCCGCCCATTCGGGAAAAGCGCCACCTTGATCGCCTGTGGAAAGCGGTCTTGGATGGCACGGTGGATGTGATCGGTTCCGACCATGCTCCTCACACTCGCGAAGAAAAAGAGCGTCCTTATCCGAACAGCCC
>JAHRXB010000176.1 GCA_019104905.1 Bdellovibrio sp. | reverse complement strand
AAGCTTGTTTCTGTCGCTACTTTTTTATTGGAATCCCATCCTGATTTCGCGGCGGGCCTCCCCTATCGTTTGCGAGGCATGGCAACCGATGTTTCTTACCAGGGCCAGGGTCTTGGACAAAAACTTTTACGCCATGGCATTGAACATCTTCGCCAAAAACGATGCGATCTGATTTGGTTCAATGCACGGATTAAGGCTTTTCCCTTCTATGAAAAACTTGGTTTTCTTTATCATGGCCCTCTCTTTGAGATGAAAGACATCGGGCCCCATAAAGTCATGTACAAGCACCTCATTCCTCGATAACCTCTCGGGAGGAGGATCGAGTGAATACGGACATTCACAATCAACTCACAGCAGCCTTGACCACCATCATCAGCGAGACCAACGGAATCTCGCTTTCTGACACTATTGATTTGCTATTGTCTTCTGATCTTCAACAGGACTCCCCCGAGGCCTACAGTCAAGTGGCGGAGTTTCGCGAACTTCTGAATCGTTTTCAGATTAATCAGATCACCATCAGTGCTTTACTTAAACATCCTCTTTCAAAAGCCCTGGCCGAGTTCTTCAAAAACTTTCCCCTTAAATACAAAGAAGAACATATCCATCTGACAGGAGCCATCACCGCAGACTTTATTTTTCCCCGTCTAAAAAAACTGCTCGAGGGGCCTCACAAAGAAATCTATGAAGAGAAGATCAAAGAGGTTTACGGAGAAAAAGCCCTGCCGATTCGCACTGTCGAGGATGTGGATCGTCTGATCCGCCTTCAGGAAAATGAAGGTTTCTCGCGCTACCTGAAGATTCTTTATCTTCCCAAGTTGATTTTTATTTCACGCGAAGCCCACGAAGAGGCGGCCTATCATTTGGCTCATGAACTTTATTTCAAATACAACGTGGGCACCGTCCGACTTAAGTTTTCTTTGTCACGATCCACCGCCAGCTCTTCGGAACAAATTCCCGGCATTGACGATGTCACCTCCGAGGACGTCGTCTTGGGTCTTTATGATGGCTTTCGAAAGTTTCAAGTTGAAAATCCTCATTTTGATTTCATCTTATCGCCTTCGTTCCGCAAAGAAGCCAATCACTTTGACGCCGAAAAGTATCCAAATCGACAAGCCCATTTCATGGAGCAGATCAACGAGATCGTCAGAATGTTGGACAAGTATCCTTTTCTGGTTCGCCACCTGACCGACGTGGACACCGTGGGTGACGAACGCGAACTTTATCGCAAAGAGCACTTCAACGAAATGCAGGCGGGCTTCCGCAAACTGCAATATCGCGGCTTCAAAATTCGCTCTCACCACGGAGAAACTTGGCACACCTTAAAAAAAGGAATTCAAGCCGTCGACAATGCCATGAACATTTGGCACATCGACACCCTTGAGCACGGCATCAGCCTGGGCATCAATCCCAATAAATACTTTCATCGTATTTACCAAGACATCCATGCCAAAAACCAAAAAGGGGTCGCCATCAGTGACAAAGATCCTCTTTACCGCGAGCTGGTCGAACTGGATTGGGGTTTCAATCGACATGTCCTTGAAAAAATTCTTCAAGGGCAAAAACTCAGCCCTGAGGACGATGTTTTATTCGTCAAAGCCAAGTTCCACACCGCGCGCGAAGTGGAACACTATCAGCACGATGTTTTAAATCGTATGATTCAAAAAGGCGTGACACTGGTATCACTGCCCTCTTCGAACAACAAATTGACCGGAAAGTTTGAAGACTATAAGGACCACCCCTTTTCGTGGTGGGAAAAGAAGGGCGTGCAACTGGGAGTGGGCACCGACAACCATGTCACTCTGAACACCAATTTCATCTACGAAATGCTTATTTTATTATATACTGACGCCGTCAACCTGAAGATCACCAAACTCTTGATGGTGACGACCGGAGAAACTCGCAGACCATACATCAGTCATCTTCTGTGGAAGATGCGAAAGCAGCTTAGAAAGACAACGACGAAATGACAGAAAAAAGAAATATTCTAAAGGACCTTTTTAGCAAACAAATGCTCATCGTTTTTTTATTGGGTTTTGCCAGCGGCCTCCCGCTACTTTTAACTGGAGGCACCTTAAAGACTTGGCTAGCGCGTGAGCATGTGGACATCAGCACCATCGGCTACTTTAGCTGGGTGGGTATGGCTTATTCTCTGAAGTTTTTGTGGTCTCCCCTTTTGGATCGCTTTACGCTTTTCAAGATTGGACGTCGTCGCAGTTGGATGCTGGTCACTCAAGCTCTTCTCATGGCCTCCATCTATTATTTGGGAACACTGAATCCCCTGCAAAATCTCACAACCATGGCCGCGATGGCTGTGTTGATTGCTTTCTTTAGTGCGACTCAAGACATTGCCATTGATGCCTATCGCCGCGAACTTCTTTCTAATGAAGAGCTGGGGCTGGGGTCGTCTCTAGGGATCTACGGGTATCGTATCGCTTTGCTTTTGTCCGGTGGTGCCGGCATCGGGCTGGTCGGTTCAGAGATCTGGCCGATCACATGGGGACAACTTTATTACATCATGGCTGGATGTATGATCGTCGGTGTACTGACAACCCTCTTTGCTCCTGAGCCGAAGGTCGATTCTCCTCCGCCACGTACACTCATGGAAGCCATCGTCGATCCCTTCTCTGAATTTTTAAGAAGACCGGGTGCGTGGTTCATTCTTCTTTTCGTTTTTATGTTTAAGCTGGGGGATGCTCTTTCCGGCGCCCTTTTAAATCCATTCTATGTAGAGATGGGCTTCAGCAATGCCGACATTGGTTTGATCGCAAAAACTTTCGGTTTGATGTCGAGCCTGGTCGGTCTTTTCTTCGGTGGTTTGGTTATTTATTATATCGGCATCTACCGATCGCTGTGGATTTTTGGAGTTCTTCAAGGACTTTCGACAGCGGCCTTTGCCCTTCTTACGCATACAGGCCCTCAAGCTTGGGCCTTAGCCACAGTGGTTGTATTCGAAGATGTCAGCTCGGGAATGGGTTCAGCGGCTTTTGTGGCCTTTCTTGGAGCTTTGAGCAACAAAAAGTATACGGCCACTCAATACGCAATTCTTTCCAGCATTGCGACCCTGGGCAGAAACTTTTTCTCAGGATTTACAGGCGACATGGTGAAGAGTTTGGGATGGGGCCCCTTCTTCTATGTTTGTGCCCTCATCGCAATTCCGGGACTCTTTATGTTAATTGGAATGAGAAAATACCAAACTGCAGAAACTGTTTAGATGTCTGCAATGTGCCTCAACAAATAAGGGGCCCTCGGTATTTCGCGACGCCAACAAGACCTCTTTGATCTTTCCTCTTTCGCACTGAGTGCTAAGGTAAAAGACAAAGAGGTTTTTTTATGCCAGCAAAGAAAGTCATCATCGTCGGTGGAGGGTTTGCAGGTCTTAAGGCCGCTCGCGCCTTAGGGAACAAGAGCGACATCGCCGTCACTCTGATTGATCGTCGTAACTATCACCTTTTCCAACCTTTGCTTTATCAAGTGGCCACGGCGGGACTTTCACCCGCCGAGATCTCGGGACCCATCCGGGGAATTCTTTCTCAATATAAAAATATTTCTGTCTTCCTCGACAATGTTGAATCCGTCGATTTAAAAAATAAAAAACTGCAAGTCCCAGGACAGTCTCTGGATTATGACTACTTAATTTTGGCGTGTGGAGCCAAACACAGCTATTTCAATCATCCCGAGTGGGAAGAAAATGCTCCCGGTTTAAAAACTTTAGAACAGGCCACAGAAATTCGTCGTCGCCTTTTGATGGCCTTTGAATTGGCAGAGAAAGAAAGCGACACCGAAAAACAAAAGCAGCATTTAACCTTCGTGATTGTGGGCGCGGGCCCCACCGGCGTTGAATTGGCCGGAGCGATTGCTGAGATCAGTCGCCATACCTTGATGAAAGACTTTCGACGTATTGACCCCTCTCGCACACGCGTCCTTTTGATCGAAGCCGGACCGCGCATCTTAGCCGCGTTTGATTCAGAACTCTCGCGCAAAGCCGCTCGCGACCTTGAAGATCTGGGCGTACAAATATGGACTAACACCCGAGTCACTGATGTAAAAAACACCTCTGTCGTTCTCGGGGAAGAGATCGTCAAAGCATCCACCATCTTATGGGCGGCAGGCGTGCAGCCCTCCAGTCTCAATAAAATTCTAGGCACTCCTTTGGATCGAGCGGGGCGTGTGATTATTGAGAAGGAGCTCTGCTTGAAGGACCACCCAGAGGTTTTTGTCTTAGGCGATCAAGCTTGTTTGATGGGTGAGGACGGCACACCCCTGCCTGGACTTGCCTCCGTAGCCATGCAACAAGGGGTGCATGCGGCGAACCAAATTTTGCGGGACGTGAAGAGTCAACCGCGACGACCCTTCCGTTATTTGGATAAGGGACAGATGGCGACGATTGGACGCAAAAAAGCCATCGCGCAGATTCACAATCTTAAATTCAGTGGATTTTTCGCCTGGATTTTGTGGCTCTTCATTCACGTTTATTATTTGATTGGCTTTAAAAATAAATTCTTCGTTATCTGGCAATGGGCCTATGCCTATCTGACTCTAAAACGAGGTGCCCGCTTGATCGTTGATAAGGAGTGGCGCTCCCAACCTAAGAGCTCTGTATAGTGACACTGGATCTATTCAAGCTCTCAGGGGGTGCTTAACCTTGAGAGCATGTATCTTCATAACTTTTACTCGATCCAACCACCTTACATAAAAAAACAAGCTGAGGGCTTGACCTGGTTGGCCTCCGCCTACAAGGCCGCACAACAGGGGCAAACTTACTCGGAAGAAGAATACAATAAACTTTTACAGAGAGTCGCTTGCCCCGAATCGCAAATCGAAACACGTCGCTTTTTTATCCCCGACACTCAAAGCACTCATTGGGAAAATCATTCGATCTATCCAATCACTCGCAGCTCTCGCGGCGCCACGATGGAACGTCGTCATGAGTTTTTTCACAAAACCGCCCTTGAGTCCTTTCAAAAAATTTATGAAAACCGTCCCTTTCCGGACGATATTATTCATGTCAGTTGCACAGGCTATATTTCTCCAAGTGCCGCTCAAATGATTGCCGTGAACGCTCCGAAGAACATCACCGTCACTCACTCTTATCACATGGGCTGTTATGGGGCTTTTCCGGCCTTGCGCATGGCCTCCGGCTTTCTAAGCGGTTCGGAAATCTTAGGAAAAAAGAAGTCAGTGGATCTTGTCCATACTGAACTTTGCAGTCTGCACCTCAACCCGCAAGACCCCAGCTTGGAACAAATGGTGATTCAAAGTCTTTTCGCCGACGGAGTGATTGCTTATTCAATGACACAAGAAGAGCCCGCTAAAGGATTTCGTCTGATTTCACTTTATGAGGAGCTGGTTCCCAACACTTCCGAGGCTATGGAATGGATGGTGGCGGACTGGAGCATGAAGATGACTCTTTCCAAAGACGTGCCTGCGCTGATAGGGAAAAAAATCAGAGACTTCACGACAAAATGGTTGAGCTCTCGAGATTTTGATATCAGCGACATTATAAAAAACGCAGTCTTTGCCGTTCATCCCGGGGGCCCCAAAATCATCGATCAGGTGGCCCAACAGTTAGAGCTAAAAGAAGAACAGGTGCAGGGCAGTCGGCTTCTGCTAAAAGAACGCGGCAATATGTCGTCAGCAACGTTGCCTCACCTGTGGGAACGAATTCTTAATGATGACACAATTCCCTCGGGCACGTTGATTGTGAGTTATGCCTTTGGCCCGGGACTGACCCTCTGCGGGGGTTTGATGGAGAAGTTATGAGTACGTTTTTAATCATCTCAGGACTGCAAGGGGCCGCCATATTATTTGACGAATTCTTTTTTCATCGTCAGCGGGGTCTGCCTCGCTGGGAAAGGATCGGTCATCCCATCGATACCATGACGGTGTTAGCCTGCCTCCTTTTCTTGACCTTTATGGAGAGAAATTCCACCAACGAAAAAATCTATATTGCGATGGCCATCGCCTCCTCCTTATGTGTGACCAAAGATGAGTGGGTTCACCGCAAATTCTGCTCAGGCACAGAGATGTGGCTGCATGCGGTTCTCTTTGTCATCCATCCCCTCATGCTATTTTCGGCCATGCTAGAGTGGGAGGACAGTCGTTCGCTCTTTTTAGCGGTCGCTGGGGGCATCTTCGTTTTTTTGGTCTATCAAATTGTCTACTGGAACTTTGTCGAAACACGCGCCCGGAAAGCCAAGCAGGCTGCCGCCTACGCACGCATTCAGCAGGAAGATCTTTATGAATACTTCGGCGAATAGGTCCTAAATTTTCAGCTCCGCTCTTGCTTTGGCGCGACGCGATATGCTATCTTGGCTTCTCTTTACGTTCCTGTTTGCGGAGAGATGGCCGAGTGGCTGAAGGCGCACGCTTGGAAAGCGTGTTTAGGTCAAAAGCCTAACGAGGGTTCGAATCCCTCTCTCTCCGCCAATTTTGACTTTCCGTTCATTTCAGCAAGTGTCCTTAACGGTTTTATAATTTCATATCGCACATTTAACCCATCAAGCCATCGGTTCGATAGTAGCTTATCCAGTAGTTCACGCTTCTCTTCAGCACTCATATGAATCCAAAGTGATTCTGCCTTGTTATCCAGTTCGATAATAGAATCTACCGTTTCTGCGTCAGTGCCATTGATTTTGAGCTGCGTTTGCCTCATCAGTTCCCCATAGGGCGTCTCTCGTCCTGAAGTCTTTTACGCTGAATACTGAAAATATCGAGATCAATAGATCCAGATCCGAATAGATCATAAGCTTGGTTTTCTTTTGCACCTATCATTGCCAAAATCATCCTTAACAGCGCTCTTGTTTGAATATTTGGATCACAATTATTCCGGAGATATTGCAACACACAGGAGGTAACAAGTTTTCCTCGGGACCAAAGGCCAAAGACAACTCTGTGTCCACAGCTGCTTTAAGGAGTGAAGACCACGCGCCCCCCTATTAACGTCATTCCCTGAATGATGTACAACCACCGTATTTGTGCTTTGCCTTAACATATCAATGTTTTTAAGGAAACTTCCCATATCAGCGCTCGAGTTTTCCTCCCCTCCAACTAGAGACCGGCTCAATGTATTGATGATGATCAAATGAACTGGAACTTATATTGACGTCGATAAAACTGTTAAGCTTTAAATATATCCAAGGAGTATTAAGAATGCCGAATGGATTCAAGCTTAACAACCTAGAACAGGAAGTAATTGTACTTACAGCGGTTTACGAACTCATCAATGGGACCGTAAATCATGAAGTTCTTGAGATAGGAGCTGGAGATGAGATTCAGATTGGCTTCAAATCTCGTACCCACTTCAACTTCTTTTGTATAATGCTCGTCGACTTCCTCTCCAAACCGGATGGAGACGTATTCGGAATTAGAGAATCATACTTAAGCTCCTTGCGCTCAATTATTTCAAATCCATTGCTGGGATCCCATGAGGCTGCTCGCAATCTCAAGAATAGCACAGACGACTTTTCGTCCTGGCTTCAAACTCACATGAAATATGATAAGGCCTGGTTCCCGTCGGTCGAATTGCAACTAGATCTTAGCATTAAGCGTTCAGACATGATTGTTTTTTGCGGCAATATATCCAAGCATAATTTCACGCGATTAACGAAGGTCGCTCAGAGACTTCAGAATGTTTTTAAAGATCAGGGACATGACTTAAATTTACATCAGTCTCTTTCCATCATAAGTGAATTCCAGGAACAATTTCAGAACAACATTCTTAGCTATCATTCAACCACAATAGCCGCTTCACTTAATAAGATCCGCTGGGGGATATTTGAATATCTCCAACCAACATACCAGGCGGTCTACACACCGCTATCTGAAAACCC
This sequence comes from Bdellovibrio sp., assembly GCA_019104905.1. Classification (GTDB taxonomy): domain Bacteria; phylum Bdellovibrionota; class Bdellovibrionia; order Bdellovibrionales; family Bdellovibrionaceae; genus Bdellovibrio. Next base: position 5,568 of record JAHRXB010000176.1, on the reverse strand, counting down.
GCCAGGTTATAGCTATAAATTTCCCGATGGAATTAACCACAAATTCGCACAAGAGTGCTTTTGGGATCTCATGAATAAAATCCGGTCGAAGCCCTGGATTCAAAACTTCTCTCCGCCGTCCTATCTAAAAAGTCACTATTAGGTGGCCATATGCAGCAATCTTCATAATATCGCCAACTGAAGGCCTACAAGTATTTGCGCAAAAAATATGCATCTACAAACCTTCGACTAGTTGATTTACTAAATTAATTGGCATTTAGATTTGTGAGATAATTCCGATATATTGCTTATGGACGAGAATGAAAAGCCAATGGAAACAAGCAGCACCACAGATCTTTCGACATCGGTGACCGACTCCTCTTCTATCGTAGCAAATCCGGTACAGGAAATACTCCCACCCGCAGAGTTTTCGAAGTTGCTATTTTTAGACATAGGTTCCCGAAAAAAAGTAATTAACTATAAACATATTACCGAATCACATTTAAATGAAATTATCGGAACCTGCGATAGTGCGGCGAATTATTTGGCCGCTCGAGGATATGTTGATACCAACATTTTATACGAGATCTCAACCGAACGGGAAGAGTATAGTGGGGCAGATAAAAACTCATTTGTGACAGTATTTAAATCCTCGTCTCAAGTTCTATCTCTATCAATTGAGATTCTAGCCAACTACGACAAAAGAACCAGACCTCACTGTAGGCTAAAGTTTGCAGTCGGCAAAAATGATTCGTTTGCTAATCAAATGGTGGTAGTAGGTACGGATTCAATGTGGGTTAAGTCAACTTATGCTCTATTTTCTCAGTTAATAGACGACCTCCCCAATGCGAATCGATTTCTTTACCATAAAGTAACTGAATTCCTCATTCAAATTTTCGCCGTCTTCATTGTATTTTCGATCTCAGTTTGGTCGACCAAGTATGTTGATGCATCAAAACTGCCTTTTTCAACGGTATACATTTTTGCAGCGGTATTTCTCTTTGGTTCAAACTCATGGACATACATCTCTCGCTTCCTAATCAGCGCGAGAGATAAATATTTTCCGATGAATAGTTTCAAAGGTCGAAGAATTGAATCTATGGTTTTAACGGGATTAGTTGCAGTCTGCGCTATAGTCCTAACGTGGGGCATTAATAACAGCCTTGATTTCATCAAAGGACGGCTCATCCAAGAAGAGCAAAAGCCCGTATCGACTGAATCCTCAGCAAGTAGTCAGGGCACAGATAGTAAAAAGGAATGATCATGCTAGATCACACAACCAATCGCACGGAATCCATGGATTTTGTTTATGCAGGTTAGATTTTTTTCGGCCTGTTATTGGAGGATGCTTGAGCAACTTAATTAATCTTGTGGCAAAGAGTTATCCAATGTTGCCGGTGCATTTACTGGAATTTTTTCAAATAGAAACAGAAAATTCAGTTCTAAAGCGTAAGACCATTATGGACTTTGTGGCACAACCTACATATGCGAACAAAAAAATTCTGATGCCATCAATATTAGTTCAAATATGCGATCTTTTAGTTAGTCACGGTTATTTGAATCCTCTTCATAAGGGAGGAGCGTTGGGAATAGAAAATAGCTATATCGTAACTGCTCCAGGTGTACTTTCGAATTACTCAGGATCTATGTTAGAGGATTTTAAAGATCAGATCTCTTGTTTGACATTCGGCTTCCCCTTCATTTTTGAGCAATACAAAAAATCCATCCTACCCATATGCCATATCAAGGCTAATGGCGATAAAACTGTAGGAACTGGATTTCTTTACAAAGAATATTTAATAACCGCTAAACACTGTGTGGAGGAAGCTAAGGCCATTTCACTGCAAGGTCTGTCTAAAATGGATCTCGTATCTTCCACTTTTAATTGTCATGGAAACAAAGATATCGATTTGGCATTCATTAAGATGCCGAAGACTTTGCCATTAGCAAAACCTTTCACGCGTCTTGAATCTGAAAACATTTTAGATACGGTAATTACTATGGGATATCCTAGCGTCCCTGGGTTCCACACAATCCAAACTGTCGAGCAAGCGCAGGTCTCTTCTAGGCTTACAGTAACTAGAGGTTCTGTAGCTGGAGTGGGTACACAGTATTTCTCCAATTCAGAGCTTATTTTAATTACTGCGAAGATCAGAGGAGGCAATAGTGGTGGACCTGTCGTGAATGCCAATGGTGCTGTGATAGGAGTGGCCATTCAGACTCCCCTGGGCGAAGGAAACTACGACGATTTAGGATACGGCACAGTCTTACCTTCTGAATTAATTGACGAAATGATCAACTCGCCTAGTCCAATCAAAGATAAAATACAATTCGATGATTTCGAATAATTCAAGAATACAGGAATTGAACTATGGTTCGAAAATGCTACGTCCCTATTATTTCAAATGGAATTAATTGAAATTAAGCAGCAAACGCCAGGGCATTCCGTTATAAAGTCATCTACTTGTGCCCGCCAATTTTCATTTCCCTTCATTTCAGCTCTTAGCCCCCGGCTCCACTCAGAATCGATTAACGCTTGCCTACTGTCATCAGGGGTACTTTAATATTTGTTTACACAAGGAGTACACCCCATGACCCTCATTGATCTCTTTCCAAGAGGAGCAACCCATCTGCAAAAGGAAGCCATGGACGCCTATCAAAAAAGATTAACTGCTTTTGAAATGGACAGCGGACATACGGCAAACCTCAGAGGGCTCATCCGAGATATTAATAAATATATATTTTCAAGTGAGATAGAAGACACCAATAGATTTATTCTTATCAGAGATACCTACCCCCCCATGATGGCGACGTACATCTCAGGAAGAGTCCCGTCCATTAACTTATATTTCGTTATTTACGACTCCCAACAAGACACCGTCATCGACTGCACTACCAAGTTAGATGACTGTACCGATCTTGAACAAAAGATGGTCGCCCATTACAAAAACGCGTCTGCCCGGATCGCAAAACATCTTATTGATTTTCCATAACCCCTGAGGGCTTCTTCATAATTCTCAATTCTTAGACTTCATACTCAAAATGGAAACAATCCGCCTTCTTAAAGAAGCAGGGGCCGTTTTAAGACCGAATCAAGTGGCCTGAGGTTTGAAATACCATAGGCACACTTATGGAGGTCCATTATGCGTCTTAACTTATTTAAATCTGTATCCATTATTACGTCCCTAGCCCTTCTTTCGGGCTGCGCGGCGACCCAGGTCGCCATTTCAAAAAGAAAGCTCGATGTTCAGACAAAAATGAGCTCCAGCCTTTTCCTGGATCCCGTTGAAAATGAACAATCCAAAAGAATCTATATTCAGACAAAAAACTCTTCGGATAAACCCGACTTTCGAATTTCTCAAGACTTAGAAAATGCTCTTCGATCTAAAGGTTTCAAAATTGTTTCAACCCTGAATCAAGCCAAATTTGTTCTTCATGTTAACGTCCTTCAGGTCGGGAAAATGGATCCCAATGCGGCCGAAGCAGCTATCTACAAGGGTTACGGCACCGACGGGGTGGCCCTCGGCGCGGGGACCGCTTATGTCGCAGGAGCCAGCGATAAAACGATGGTGGCCGCTGGCATTCTTGGTGGAATTGCCGCTGTTGTTGCGGATTCTCTGGTTAAAGACGTTCACTTTAGCATTATCACAGATGTGCAAATCAAAGAACGTATCGGAAACAAAACAACCGTGCAAAACACCGAATTACACTTTAATCAATCCGGAACAAGCGGCACCATTTCGAAATATTCAGAGAAAACAAATTGGAAAACTTATCAAACTCGAATTTTGAGTTCTGCAAATAAGGTGAATTTGGAGTTCACGGAGGCGGCTCCCGAACTGCAACGAGCTCTTGCTCAAAGTATCGCAGGCATCTTCTAAGCCGTATAATGAATTTGGCGGCACGCGAACGATTTTAGATCAGATATTGATTTTCCCCGGAATAGCGGCTAGGTTCCAAATCAACATTTTGGGATTTAAATGACTATGAATGAATCAAGACTGATCGACCTCGAAATTAAGTTTTCCCACCAAGAAGCCGCTATCGAAGAGTTGCAACAAACAGTGCACAACCAATACCTGGCTATTGAGAAGCTTGAGAAAGCGCTTAAAGTCATCACAGATCAACTAAAGACCCTCACCGGCGTTGAGGGGGCGGCGAACGAGAAGCCGCCGCATTACTGATTAACCGCAAACTTAAGCCAGCTTGTAGGAGGGACTTTGTCCCTCCTTTTTTTATTTACGGCGAAAAAGCAACTTTACCGTTGAAGAGTACGGTGGCGCAAAAAACGAAAGGTACGACAACAGCAAACCCAGTACGATAGCCAGAGGCAGCCCACTGGGTGCCATAAAGGCGTGAACAAGGAAGATGTTCAACACAATCGGCGCTAAAACCACCAAAGCCAATGGAACAAAAAAGCCGCTCAAAAGCAAAAGACCGCAAACAGTCTCCGTTCCTTTGAGTAAAGTGAAAAAATAGCCAGACGCCGCAAGGCCTGTATTAAAAGTCACAAGACGTTCTGGCAAATCCGGAGGTGGCGGAACCAGATTTAGTAATCCCATCAAACCCGAGGCAAAAAAGACAAATCCTAATAAGAGACGAGCAATCAAAGGCAGTTTGGCTTTCATTATGAGATCTCCTTTTCTCTATCCCACCCTATATCTCATCATCTCGCAAGTGAAAGCTGAGACCTAGCGAACTCCGCCCGCTTCCGTCGTTCGCTGTTTGGAACGAAATGACTGATCCTGCTGAATACTTCGTTTCATAAGACATGATTTAACTTCCTGGCAATCACTTACAGCTTTGGATCTCGCGTTTTCACTAAGGCCCGATCTTCGCGGCATCAAAACCGTAAAGTCTTGTGGATACCATGTTGTATCTAAATCAAAATGTCGAAAGTCACGAACTCCTTTTTCGTTTTTCACGGGAAGATTCACGCGAACCCACGCATGCCCTCCCGAATTGCCTCCCGCCAAGGGCACGTCTCCCGTCATATAGGACACCGAAAAATCATTCTCACCTAAAGCAGAATCTTTAGATTCAGAAGACCGTCCGACTTGCAAAAGACTCCAATACAGAAGAGCCGCAAAGTGACGGCAAACCCCCGCAGTTCCATTTTTTTTAGCGGCATCGACAAGATTCTCAGGCCGCAAAGCCCCGACCATCTTACCCTCGACAAAATCTGTTTTCTTTCCCAAGGAGTCATAGTCATATTGGCCTTGATAGGTACTGACGAGTTCGTACACCCGCTTGATTCGCTCCATCCTGTCCGGGATAGTCTTAATCTTTTCAAGCTCCGACATATATTGCTTTTGGTGTTCGTTGTTATTCATTTTCGAAAAAGCGCTGGCTCCGAGGCCAAACATGCCGCCCACTCCGACAGCCTGAACAAAACCTTCCGCGAGACTGCGTACTACACCTTTTTTTTCATACATTGCCGTCTTCTTAAGTTCCTTGCATGTCCCCATCACCGAAACCATTTTTGCGTCGACATCCAAAGAGGTCTGAGAATATATCTTGAGGACCGGGCTTTCCGCTCGACTAAAACAGGGATCCTCGGCAGCCAAACCCAACGTGCTCGATAAAAGA
>JAHRXB010000023.1 GCA_019104905.1 Bdellovibrio sp. | reverse complement strand
AAAGAGTTCTGGGGTCAGAAAACGGCTTTGGAGACTTACAAAACTTTTGCGGCTCAGAACTTTGAATGGGCCAAATACACAGTGGAAGAAGTGGAAGCTTTGGCGGCGGTCGCTCCAGAAGATCAAAAGGCTTCTTGGACTGGAGCCGTGGCTGAAATCAGAGCTTCTGATTTGGCGCAAGTGAAGCCGACTTTGGCGGAGCTTGAAAAGGCGCGCATGAACTTGAAGCAGAATCCGTTCGTGGCTAGTGCGATTCAAGAAGTTTTGATTCTTGAGAAGAAGGCACAACGTAAGAGCATGGTGGAATACCTTGAAGGACGTTTGGCGACATTGGCTAAGAAGGACAATGAAGTGAAGGAGAAACAGCAATGATGAAATATGCGTTGATGATGATTATGGCTTTCATGGCCACAGTGGCGCAGGCAGCTCCTGAAAATACCGCGACGAACAAGAAGGCTCAGGATATGAACTTCGAAGATCTTCTTGTGAGTGGTCAATATCACTTCTCGGATGAAGCTGTGACCACAGTCGAAGAAGATAAAGTCTTAAATAGTTTAATTGGTGTGAGAGCAGACTTCAAAGATCGCATGAAGCAATCAGCGACTTTGGGTGAGGTGAAAAACAAATGAGCCTTCGATTAGTTTTAGAAGACAATTTGGGTAATGTGACTCGCCAGATTCCGGTGACGGAAAAAAAGGCGCAGTTGATTCAGCGTTTTGATACAAAACGTTTGGAAGTCGTTACGGACACGGCGGGCTTGGAAAAAAGCAAAATCAAATTCTCTAAAATTGCGGATCTTGATTTTGATGAGATGAAGGATCAGAAGCTTCCTTTGGGAAGTTACGGATCTTTGCGTGTCGTAAAGGACGTTGCGACGGTCTCCGTCGATGGTTCTGTGAAAGAGGACGGCAAAAAGGATCTGAAAGCTTCGATCATGATGGCCGTGGCTTTGTTCCTTCTTTTGCTTTCCATCTTCAAGTTCGCGCCCAAAGAAAATGCGAAAGTCACTGAAGAGCTGAAGCAAGAAGTTGTAAAGATCGTTAAAGCCAAAGAAATGAAACAGCGTACGGTGGCTCCTTCCACCAATATGATGGCGGATCAAACCGCCACTAAAATGCCGACCAAAAGAGCGGAGCTGGTAAAGCGTTCCGGCGCTTTGGCGGCCTTGGGAAGTTTGCGTTCGGGCAAACAGCGCGGTGGTTTGAACTTGGGTGCTGTAAATACAACCGCAGGTGTTGGCCTTGGCGGGACCGGTGGCAGCGGAGGCGTGCAAACGTCTTTGTATGGAAAAGGGATCACCTCAGCTCCTTTGGGACCTGGTGCGAATATCGCCGGTGGCGGTGGTTACGGCACGAAAGGAAAAGGTGGCGGCCAAGCGGGTTATGGAAGTCTTTCATTGGTTGGTTCTGCGGGAGGCGCGCCGGTTCCATTGGGTGCGGAAGCAGAAGTGGCTCAAGGTTTGGATCGTTCCGCGATTGACGAAGTGATTCGTCGTAACTTGGGGCAAGTTCGTTTTTGTTACGAACAAGCCTTGCAAGGAGCACCGAACTTGAGCGGTCGTGTTGCCATGGGATTTGTGATCGGTGGCAATGGACTTGTGAAATCGGCTCAAGTGGAGAATTCTTCGATGGCTAACAAGGGCGTCGAGGATTGTATTACTATGCGTTTGAAAACTTGGAAGTTCCCCGTCCCTCAAGGGGGCGTGGATGTAAAAGTAACTTATCCGTTCGTATTGCGCAGACAAGGTCAGGGGTAAAAGATGAAATTAGTGTTAGCTTTATTGACCAGCCTAATGTTTTTGACGGCGTGTGAAATGCAGCAGGATCCTCTTTCGGGGGCTTCTGATCAGGTTCGCGAAGGTCGCCTTCCAGATACGAATAAACCTGTAGCGGAAAAACCTCTTTCAAAAGAGGCCATGCAAATTGATGCGCCTGTTTTGGTGAATGGCCGTGTCGGCAGTCAAATGGAGTTTAAGATCCTGGGTCGCGTGATGACTCCTGATGTGGGTTTTACACTTTCTATCGACAACTTGGCCGATTTCCCTGGTGCCACTTTTGACCCTGCGACGGGAGACTTCAAGTGGACTCCGGTGAAAGCGCTTGTGGGCGGACGTCCCAGTGTAGAACTGGTTTTGCGCATCACTTTGGCGACGCAATCTACGGAAAAAAATCCAACGATTTCTGTCGAGAAAAAAGCGATTTCTTTGGTGATTGTGAATTCGTACTCAAAGCCTATCGTCAATACGGTGACGGGTCAGGCGCAATTGCTGGTGGGTAAAAACTATACCATGGAATTCCAGGTTGAAGACATTGACGCGTTTTCAGAGGACGAAGTGGCCGTGATGGTCCGTGATTGCCCAAGCAATTACTATTCGGATTCTATCGCTCACTTGGTAGAGGTGAAGAATCTCAAGACGGATACAGCAAATCCTGGCAAGTACAAAGGTGAGTTGAGTATTGGGTTGTCCAGTGCCGACATGTTGCCTTCGGGAAATTACTGTTTTGGTTTGGTCGCCGTTTCTAAACATGGCGTCAGCTCGGACCTTTATAAAAAAGAGGTTTCTGTTGAAGCGAAACTGAAGAATACCAAGATGACCATGAATCTTGGCCCCGTTCTGACCGTAGGTGAAATCGCGCAAGTGGCATTTTCGATTTATGATCCTTCTGGAAATGGAATCCTTGCTATGACGGCGATGGATGATATTGCGACGATTCTTCCCGGAAGTTCTTTGAACTGTAAGTACGGTAGTGGCGGCAAATATCAATTGGACTGTTCAGGCATCATCAATACGACAGGAGCTGAAGCGAAGGTCTACACTTTGAGTATGGAAGTTGAAAATTCAACGTCTCGCTCGAAGCAAAAAGTCACGACCAAACACACTCTTCGCATTAACGTAAAGGCGGCGACACCATGAAATCTTTAAGTTTAATTGTAGCACTTTTCTTATCCTCTGTTTCTTATGCGCGAGTTGAACAAGAAATTGATTCTTTCGGTGGGAATGAGGCTCTTTACATCAAGGCCAAAGCTTTGAACCCTGAAGTTGAAAATGAAGTGATTCAGAATCGTTTCACGAATAGAACAAACCGCTTTGAAGTGGCACCAGAGTTTTCAGGAGTTTTCGGTGGTGATGCTTACAATCACACGAACAACGTGGGAATGAATGTGCATTATCACATCAATCCGACATGGAGTGTGGGATTGAAGTACAGCTACTCTTTCAATACGCTGACTCCTGAAGGTAAGGCGATGGTTGCAAAAGCCAGTGAAGAAGCGGCCACAAATCCAAAAGATCCGAAGTACCTTTTCCCTCAGGTAGTCTATCCTAAAACAGAGACGATGGGTCTTGTGAACTGGTATCCGATCGTAGGGAAGTTGAGCTTCGGCAAATGGGGTGTGGCGCACTTTGATACTTATTTGACGGCGGGTTATGGCTCTATGGAGCTTTCTTCCGGTTCTACTCCAGCCGCGATGATGGGATTGGGTTTTGGTTTTTGGGTGAACTCCAATTTGACGACTCGTCTGGAGTATCGCGCTCAACAATACAAAGCTGAATACTA
>JAHRXB010000197.1 GCA_019104905.1 Bdellovibrio sp. | reverse complement strand
ATTCGCATGACAACCTTAGCTTATCGTTTTTCCCCTATCGACTTCGCAAAAATGAAGTTGAAGCTGGCCGTCACCAAAGGGGTGCAGGGCGCAGATCCCGTAAAAGGTAAAACCGGCAAAGACGATTCGGCTTTCCAAGTCTGGTTCACGGTTCGTCACGGCAAAGCCAACAACGATCGCACTCTTGTGGATCCTAAAAACGATAAGGTCTTCCTTTTCGGATACTACTGGGGTGATGCCGCTCCAGGAGAAAACCGCAAAGCCGGAGACATCTTTGAAAATTGGTATTCAAATAAGAACGTGGTTGTTGCCACTTTGCCTGAGGCGAAACAACTTCTGCTGAACAACCAAGATATGCTGGGAAAAGCTCAGCTTTATGAAAGAAACTTGGTGGAGGATCTGAAGCGAGCCTTCCCGGATAAAAACGTGAATGATATGGAGATCGTGGCGATCACCATTCAACATGATTCGAACGATGCCGGGGACTCTTCGGAGGCCTATTTCAAGGCTCTGGAATTCCTTCCCTAGTCGATCAGAAATTTCGGCGGAATCGCATACAGAAGCTGGGCCGTCCCAGCTTCTGCGTGTGCGAAGGATTCGATCTCCAGGGCGATCACACCGCTCTTCTTTAAATCAATAAAACTTTCCGTCTTCCCACTCAGAAGATAGCTAGCAAAAGAACTGAGATGAGGTTCATGACCGACAATCACCAGACGGCGATGAGTTCGCGCCTGCGTTCTAAGCCATTTCAAGAAGGCCTGCGGAGGACTGTGAGGAACCAACTCTGGAGCTTCCACCACCTTTGTCTCAAAATAGATCTGAGAAACAATCTCCGCCGTCTGACGAGCTCGCGTCAAAGGACTTGAAACAATCAGATCAACTTCTTTCACAAAATCGAGCAGACGAACACAGACCTTTTGCATTCGTTTGCGCCCTTTGAGAGTGAGCGGGCGCATATGGTCTTCGAGACCTTTTTTTACAAAGTCTTCCCGCTCCTCAGCCACCGCATGACGAATAATAATTAGCTCCACACGTCTACTCCGCTCCCGAATGATTTTCTTCAACCATGCTGATTCGTGTCTTAGCGATTTGCATCAGGGTCTGATGAATTCCGACCTCGGAAGAGGTTCGATGAGTGTAGGTTCCATCCGAATTCATCTGCCAAGCCTGACGCTGTTCTTTAATGCAAAGCTGAAGGATCTCCCAACACTTTTCACGAAGATTGCGATCCAAAATAGGCACAATGGCCTCTACACGAGCATGAAGATTCCGATACATCCAGTCTGCAGAGCCAATAAAGAACTCGCCATCGACAGGATCTTTGGCACCATTTCTAAAATAGAAAAGTCGCGAGTGTTCCAAATATCTTCCAATGATGGAGATCACACGAATCTTTTCACTCATGCCTGGAACGCCCGGGCGCAAACAGCAAAATCCGCGCACGATCATATCGATATCCACACCTTTTTGAGAGGCTGCATAGAGTGTCACCGCAATGTCATTTTCTTCGAAGTTATTAAACTTCGCGATAATTTGTGCGGGCCGCCCCGCCTTGGCGTGCTCTGCTTCACGTTCAATCATCGCTTTAAAGCGCGTAAACATATTCACCGGCGCAATTAATAAATTCTGATAGTTGTTCTTTAACGAACGTCCGGTTAAATAATGAAAGAACTCAACCACATCATTGGTGATTTCATCCCTGGCTGTTAAAAGTCCCAGGTCCGTGTAAAATCTTGAGGTCGCCACATTGTAGTTTCCCGTTCCGATATGGCAATAGCACTTAAGTCCCTCTTGCTCTTGGCGCACCACCAAAGCAGTCTTCGCATGAGTTTTCAACCCCACAACACCATAAACGACATGAACGCCGGCGTTTTCCAATTCCGTCGCCCAATAAATATTTCGCTCTTCATCAAAGCGGGCTTTGAGTTCAACCAGGCAAACCACTTGTTTACCTTGTTCTGCCGCGCGGATTAATGAACGAATAAAGGGGCTGTTGTCGCCGGTACGATACAAGGTCATCTTGATGGCCAGAACTTTGGGATCGTCACAAGCCACACGAATGAACTTTTCTACCGAAGCGGCAAAACTTTCAAAAGGATTGTGGATCAACTGATCCGCAATCTTAATTGAGTTAAATATCCCCACGCCCTCCTCGGCAAATGCTGGCGGGACAACGGGGGTGTAGGGTTCAAACTTAAGCTTCGGCAAATTAACATCTGCAATGACTCCGAGATCTGAAAAATCCAACAGACCCGGCAGTTCATAAATATCTTCTTCTGAAATTTCCAGCTCTTCCATGAGGAACTTCAACATCCAAGGATCCGGATGGGGGCCATGCTCCAGACGGACCACTTCGGCAAAACGACGCTGGCGCAACTCTTCTTCAATGGCTTCCAGCAAATCTTCCGCATCCTCTTGATCATGATCGGAATCCGCGTTGCGAGTGAGGCGAAAAGGCATCACGTCCAAAACCTGCATGGCCGGAAAAAGATCCGCAAGATTCTCTTTGATCACTTCCAGCAGACTTACAAATTTTAACGTCGAAGACTCTGAATCCACGCGAATCCACTGAGGCAAAACTTTGGGAACCTTGATCCGCGCAAACAGCTTATCTTCATTGTTGGGATGCTTCAAAGTCACGCCAAGCGAAATAGATAAGTTTGAAATAAAAGGAAACGGATGCCCCGGGTCTACCGACAGAGGTGTCAAAACGGGAAAGACATTTTTGTTGTAGTATTTTTTGACCAGGTCCTTTTCTTTCTCTGTCAGTTCTTTCCACGTCAGAAGAAAGACCCCCTCTTTTTCAAGAGCGGGCTTTAAAGATTTATAATAACAATGGGCCTGGTCTTTTAACATAGGGTTTACAAATTGACGAATCTCTTGAAGTTGATGCAGCGGCGTTTTGCCATCTGACGACTTCGGAGAAATGCCATACGCCACATGGCGCTTCAAGCCACCGACTCGTTTCATAAAAAACTCGTCCAAATTGGAGCTCGAAATACTCAAGAACTTCACCCGCTCTAAAAGAGGATTGCGAGGATCCTCCGCTTCCGTCAAAACACGACGATTGAAATTCAACCATCCGATTTCTCGACTGCTGAAAAGACTTTCAGATGACAGAGGATGTTCGACAACCTTGGGCTTTCTTGTCGATTTCTTTTTAGATGTTCTTTTCGGCGAAGCCACTTTTGACGTATTCAAAGAATCCTCCTTGACTCCTCGTCTAGCTATTTCACAATAAAGCCAAATTTTTAGCAATGTCTTCTCAGGGAAAATGGCATGCAAAATACTCCGAAAGAATGGTCGCTTATTCAGATGATTCGCTATCGGGTCCAGCGTCAAAACGAACACACCGTTGTGCCGCTGGGTGATGACGCCTTTGTCTTTAAGAACTTCCCTGGTTATTCAGTGATTTGCCAAGATATGATGGTTGAAGATATTCACTTTAAACTGGACTATGCGAGTGCTTTTGATCTTGGGCACAAAGCCTTGTCGGTCAATCTGAGCGATATTGCTGCTATGGGAGCCCAACCTCACTTCGCCCAGGTCTCGTTGGCTTTGCCTGCAAAAATAAACGAATCTTGGCTTGACGACTTCTATAAAGGCATGAGCAGTCTCGGCGACGAATACAATTGCGAAGTCGTTGGCGGAGACCTCTCCGCCACTAATGATAAACTGGTCATTGACGTCAGCATGCATGGATCTGTTGAAAAACCTTTGACCCGCAAAGGAGTGCAATCCGGAGATCTCCTGCTTAGCAGTGGCCCCCTCGGATTGTCGCACACAGGATTACTGGCCCTGACCAAAAAGAAAGAAGGTTATGACGAGGCGAAAAGGAAACACCTGCGCCCCCTGCCTCGCTTGGATCTGGTTTCCGGTCTGCAAGAACGTCACGACAAAGTACACGCCCTCATGGACTGTAGCGACGGACTTATCAACGACGCCCTTCAACTTTGCCCTCAGCCATTGGGCTTTCATATCTTTTCGGAAAATCTTCCCCTTCATGCGGACACTTCGAAAATGTCTTTGGAGCTAGGAATTCCCGCCGAAGAATTTGCACTTTGGGGAGGTGAAGACTTTGAACTTCTTCTGGCGATCTCCCCTGACGACTATGACCTTTTCCCAGGCTGGCACCTGGTCGGGCAGTTTACCGAATCCCCGGGGGTTTTCGTCACGCACGCCGACGGCAAAAAAGAAATCACGGAATTCAAAGGCTGGCGGCACTTTTAAGCATTCGTCTCAAAATGATTCGCAATGTTTGCTTAAGCAGGAGGCCCGGCCAACCGAAAAGACCAGTATGACCAGTCTTGCTCGCTACCATGGAAGATCACCGCGCTACATTCTCAACACTGAGGATGACAGCCTGGTCCGCGTGGCGGGTCCCAAACAAATTCCCTGGGAAGAAGGCACTGAAATTAAAAATGTCTCGTTAACAGGACTGGCCTTCACAGCTCCCGATGACCTTTGCCCCTTGCTGGGCGAGGTCGTGAAGATTCAATTCACGCCTCCCGGCTCTAAACAAATGGCTTGTTATGGAATCGTCACACGCTTAGAAAACATTTCTGAATCTCGAATGCTTGTGGGCGTTCATTTCTATAAGCTCGAGATGTCTCAGCGGATTGCCTTGGCTCAAGGTTTGGCTAGAAAATTCAAAGAAAACCAAGAGCGAGGCCACATAGACGATTTACTCAACCGTACGCAGGCGCAATTCAGCCTTGCTCGCCTGCCGCAATAAGTGATGATGGGTCTTCTCGCCTTTCTTTGGTGCGGAACGATCTGGAGTCTTTTTCGTTTTGAATACGCAGGCCTTTATAAAATCCTACTGCGTCTTTTTTAGATTTACGCCAACATTTCTTTGAGTCTCTTCGCCGCAAACTCACTGAACTTTTTAACTTTTAACGAAACTTCTTTTTGTTCGGGCGTCACAATGCTGACGGGAACCTCACTTCCACGCAAACTTTTATAAATATGCACAAGACGGCCAGACCTTAGATGCTCCACACACAGAAACTCAGGAACAAAAGCGATTCCCTTTCCCAACAAAGCCATCTCTACCAGCATGGCCGGATTGTTTGCGGAACAGACCAAATGGGGCTTTAGAGTGATCTTCTTCCCCTCCGTCCCGCGAAAAACCTCCAGCTTTGGCATCACAGTGAGTCCCACAAAAGGCAAGGAACTAAACTGGGACAGATCTTCCCATTGACGATAACGCTCCAAAAATCCCGGCGTCGCGACAAAAATATTTTTCACGACTCCCACTCGTCGAACCCGCAAAGAGCTGTCCTTCAGGATGCCAATACGAACCGCCACATCCACGGACTCTTTGACCAAATCAACATAAGCTTGCGTAAGAAACAGTTCAAATCGGACCTGAGGATATTGTTTTGAGAACTCATCCAGAATCGAAGGCAATTGTTTAACCCCCATGTCATCCGAAGCCGTGATCTTAATCAAACCCGAGACCTCGGCCGTGGTTTCACTGACCTCCGTGGAAAGGCTCTCCAAACCTTCAATCAAACCTTGAGCTCTCTCATAATAGACCCGTCCCATTTCGGTCAGTTGAAACTGACGCGTGGTCCGATAAACGAGCTGCACCCCCAGCTCCTTTTCCAGTGCGGACAAACGTCGACTGACCCGAGATTTGGGCTGGCGCAGCACCTCGGCGGCCTTAGTAAAACTCCCCGCCTGAACAAGTCTCACAAATGTGCGTATTTGATTCAAATCTAATTGTTCCATCATTGGAACAGTCTATCTCAAATATGTCACCTTACGCAATAATCCAATTACGACGATACTGCAGGGGTGAAAAACAACATAAAAGGAGAATCCCAAATGAAAAAGTTAATTCTGACCGCCCTTGTAACCTTGGCCAGCGCTGCCGCCTTTGCCGGAAAAACGATCCCTGAAGGGTCTTATAAAATCGACGGCGCCCACTCGAAAATCGGCTTTGAAATCCCTCACCTCGTGATCGCGACGGTTGAAGGACGCTTCACCTCGTTTGATGGCGCTATTACCATCGACAAAAAATTGGATAAATCAAAAGCCAATCTCAATATCGATATTGCCTCGATCGACACGGCCAACAAAGACCGCGATGATCATTTAAAAAGTCCTGACTTTTTTGATGTCGCCAAGAATCCAAAAATGACTTTTGTCACAAAAAAGGTGGTTGGTTCTGCTGAAAACCTAAAACTGGTTGGCGACCTGACCTTGAAGGGTGTAACTAAGGAAGTCACTTTGGACGTAAAATACCTCGGTGATGTGAACGACCCTTTTGGAAATCATAAGGTGGCTTTCTCTGCGACAGGAAAAATCAATCGTAAAGATTTCGGTTTGACTTGGAGCAAAGCTGTTGAAGCCGGTCCCGTGGTAGGTGATGAAGTGACTTTGATCATCAAGATCGAGGCCAACAAACCTATCGAAAAGAAAGGTTAATATTTTATGCGACAAATGCCTGTGCTCTTTGTCGGTCACGGCTCACCAATGAATGCGCTCGCGAAGAACGCCTTCTCGGAGAGTCTCTACAAACTGGGAGCCACACTTCCCAAACCACAGGCTGTTCTTTGCGTCTCCGCCCATTGGGAGACGCAGGGAACACAAGTCTTATACAACGCAGCCCCTCCCACCATTCACGATTTTTATGGCTTCCCCAAACCTCTTTTTGACCTTCAGTATCCAGCACGAGGCCCCTTAGGTTTGGCACATGAGACTCAAAAGTTATTACCCCAGGCCACCCTCAATGAGAAATGGGGACTAGATCACGGGACTTGGTCCGTGTTAGTTCACATGTACCCTCATGCCGACATTCCCGTTTTTCAAGTCAGCCTGGATATCAACAAAACACCAACGCAACACCTGGAAATGGGACGTCAACTGCGCTCACTGCGCGAAAAAGGCATTCTGATCTTAGGCAGTGGGAATATCGTACATAATCTCGCCACTCTGAATTGGCACGAACCGACCGCCGCCTATCCTTGGGCTCAAGAGTTTGACCTGGCAGTCAAAAAAGCTCTCGAAGAAAGGGATGAAGTCACTCTGACCAACTTCGAAGAAAAAATAGGCGCGGCATCGGAACTCGCCGTACCGACTCCTGAACACTATCTCCCTCTGCTTTATTGTCTTGGAGCTTCCCAAACTTCTGATGCCATCTCTTACCCTTACGAAGGTTATGAGATGGGAAGTCTTTCGATGCGTTCTGTCCTTTGGAGCTAAATCAAAACTAGATGGCGTTCCACTTCAAGAACGGGAGACTTCAACGGTTCAATACGAACCTTCAAGTCTTTAAATTTCTTGCGCGCAAGAACAAGCTCTTCCTCGATTTTTTCCCGGCGGGCTTTCAGCAAAAAGTATTTGCCGTTTTTCTTATAATAGTCCCGACTGACTTCTAAAATCACATCGATCGGTTTAAATCCTCGCGCTGTCACAATATCGATATTCTTAAGCTCTTTAGGAATCTCGCCGTGAACCTGCAAATTCGGAGCAATCGTCTTGCACTGATTCAAAAAGATCTGCTTCTTCGGACTTTTTTCATACAAGTGATACGCGATCTCGGGAAACTGGATGGCATAGATCACCGCTGGAAGGCCTCCCCCAGAACCAAAATCCGCCGCCGACTTCACACCCTCAGGAAAAAGCTTTAACGGCAAAAGGCAGTCAATAACATGATTATCCATAAGCTCATCAAAGGTCATTTGACGACTGATTAAATTGAGTTCTTCATTGGAAGACCACAAGAGATCGATATAAGCCTTCAGCTGCGGCAAAGCCGCTTCCCGAAAACCCAACTGAAGTAAAAGAGGAATTTTTGCATCGAAGTTCATATACCAGAAGATAATCGAATTTTATGAGACTGGCCAACAAATCATAAAAAAAGGCCCTCCGAAGAGAGCCTTTTCTTACTTTAATCCAAAGCTTCCATGCCGACGGCAGCAAAAGCCTGTCTGGTTTTCTCTCGGACTTCATCCCGCTTCTTGAACTTATCCATCAACTGATAAACCACCGGAACCACAAACAAGGTCAAGGCCGTCGAAACGAACACGCCCCCGATAAGACAAATCGCCATCGGACGCATGGTCTCCGAGCCCGCCCCCGTGGCCGTCGCCGAAGGCACCGCTGCCGCGATGGTTGCAAACGACGTCATCAAAATCGGGCGAAGACGTATCGGACAGGCTTCAATCAAAGCCTTGGTCGCCTCTCTGGTCCCACGGTCGCGGACCGTGTTCGTAAATTCAATCAACAAAATGGAGTTCTTTTTTACAATCCCCATCAAAAGAAGAAGACCGATCATCGAGTACATATTTAAAGACTGCCCCGTGATCAGCAGCGCAAAGAAGGCACCACTAAAACTAAACGGCAACGCCATCAAAATAGTCACCGGATCAATGAACGAGTTGAACTGACTGGCTAGAACCATGTAGGCGATCACAAGCCCCAACACCAACGCCAAAATTAAACTTTGGAAGGACTCTTTGAACGTCTTCGAACTTCCCCCTTGATCAATCATGTATCCAGGCTCGAACATTTTTTTAGCCGTCTTTTCGATATACTCCATCGCGGTTTGCTGAGAAACCCCCGGCTTCATATTCGCCGTCACCGTGATCGCGCGTTGACGATTCGAACGGGAGATGGCTTGCAAGCTGGAACCCACTTCTTCCTTGGTCACACGTGGAAGAGGAATTAGATTTCCCCGACTGTTTCCGACGAACAACGTTTTCAGTTCGTCCATAGGCTTCCCTTGATCCACCAACTTCACCTTGATGTCATAGCGATGTCCCCCTTGAGGGAACTCACCCACCTTCACACCACCAATAAGGGCACTGACCGTGGTCCCGATTGAATTGATGCTCACACCATGCTGAGCGGCTGCAATGCGATCCGGTTTGACCTGAATTTCAGGCATCCCCAGAAGGTAGTTGGAATCCACGTCGACCATCAGTCCGCTTTTTTCCATTTCCTTCATCATCTGGTCCGTGTACTTCGCAAGTTTTGCCCAGTCCGATCCCAAGATCGTAAACTCGATCGGATAACCTCGACCGCCCGAGAAACCCTGCTGTGACAAGTCCATCAACACCGGGCGCATATCTTCAATTTTCGAAAGTCCCTGACGAGCCACCTGCATGAACTCTTGTTGTGACAGTTCTCGGCCCTTTTCAGGGTCCTTGCCCCTCTGGCCTTTGTCCTTCAAGGTAATGAACATCATCGTGACGTTGGCGTCGGAAGCTCCGCCACCGAAACCACCAATCGCCGCATAAACTTGTTTTACCTCAGGACGTGAAAGCAGCCATTGTTCTGCCTTCTTGGTCTGTTGATCCGTATATCCAATGGAAGTTCCCACTGGCATGATCAGACGAGCCATGAAGATGCTTTGATCTTGCGCCGGACTCATCTCTTTGTTCAAAAATTTTACGGACACAAAAGAAATCACGACAAAAATCAAAGAGGCCAACAACGTCTTCCAGGGATGATTTAAACAAATCTTCAACCAACGCTCATAGCCCACTTTCAAAGCTTCCATGGAGGCTTCGAAGGCTCTTCCGAATTTTGTCTTTCTTTCCCCGTGATGCACAAAGCCCGCACAACGCATCGGCGTGATGGTCAAAGACTCTACCAGCGAAAGGAAGACCGCCAAAGAGATCGTCACACCAAACTGCATGAAGAACTTCCCGATAATTCCCTTCATGAAGGCGACCGGTAAGAAGATGGCAATAACCGCAGCGGTCGCCGCCATGGCCGCAAAGGAAATCTCACGCGCGCCGAGGATCGCGGACTCAATACGCCCCCGTCCGTTTTCGTTATAACGGAATATATTTTCCAGAACCATGATGGCGTCATCGACCACGATACCAATCGCCAAAGTCAAACCCAACAAGGTGAAGGTGTTCAGTGTATATCCCAAGAAATAAAGACCAATGAAGGCCCCCAACAAGGACGTAGGGATCGATAACAAAACGTTGAACGTCGCCGACCAACTTCCCAAGAACAGCCAACACACGATCGAGGTGAAAATAACCGCCAAAACCAAGTGATGGTTTAATTCCCCCACGGACTGCTCAATAAATTTGGTACTGTCAAAGTTGACCTGAAGGTTCATGCCTTCCGGAAGCTGCGCCTGAATTTCTCCGATTTTCGCTTTCACCGCTTGGGCCACCGCCACCGCGTTGGTTCCGCGTTGTTTACGAATCCCGATTCCCAAAGCGGTCTTGCCATTAAAACGAGAAATACGTTCAATCTTGTCCAACCCCATGCTGGCATCCGCGACCTGATGGATCTTCACCATATTGGTGGGGTCCGCCACCGTCACGCCGGCACGTCGACTGATCACGATCGAGCGAAACTCATCCTCGGACTTGGCTTCACCCATCGTACGCACGTTGAAGTTCTTTTTCTCTGTCTCAATATAGCCCCCCGGAAGTTCGGAGTGCTCATTGCGGATTGCATCCATCACGTCGTTGACGGAAATATTATAGCGCAACAAATCCTGCGGACGCACCCGCACCCGCATCACCGGATCCGTGTAACCCCCAAGGAAAATATCGCCGACCCCTTCCACCGTCGTAAAACGGTCCTTCAGGTAGTCACGGGCGTAACTCATCATGAACTCAGGATCATTCTTATCGTAAGTCAAAGCCAGCCACAAAATGGGCTGATCATCCGGGTTGGTTTTGGAAATTGTCGGAGGATCCACATCATCGGGAAGAAGGCGCTGAACACCGGCAATTTTCGCCTGCACATCCTGCAAAGCCACATCGATATTGCGATCCAAATCAAACTCAACTGTGATGCTGGCAGAACCCGTTTTACTGTTGGATTTGATGGATTGAATTCCTTCCACGGTCATCAAGGAGCTCTCGATCGGGTCGACCACCTGGGTTTCCATAACCTCAGGGGCGGCCCCGCTCAGGGTCACACTGACTGTCACTGTCGGGAAGTCCACATCCGGCAACTGACTGACCCCCATACGAGAAAAGGAGATCAGACCAAAAATCATCAGACCAAACATCAACATCCACGCAAAAACGGGATTCCTAATCGAAATATCCGAGAGCCTCATCAACCACTCCTGTTAATCGGGCCACTCTAGGCAATCCGTGTAAAATAGTCATTACCATTTTCTTTCAACACATCGCTCTCAAAGCCTTGAAATCAATAGATTTGTTAGCCCCCCTTAGAACCAGAAAGGGAGGTTGACAGGCCCTCCCCCAACGACTATTCCTGACGCCGCATAAAAATAGGCCTGTTTTTGGGACAAGAGGTGAGAATATGAAATGGACGCTCCTTGTAGTGCTGACGCTTTTTTCCGTCATGAGTTCGGCTCAAGCCAAGAAAAACTCCTCAACTCTTTCCCTGAAGCCTGAGCTTTCCTTGCGCGAAAAGGCCCTTGCCGAATCCAAAGTTGAGGGATTGGCCAAAACATCTGCCACGGACGCTCAAGTTCCTGGGATGCTCACGTTAAAAGACCCTCGCCCCGAGATCATCACTCGTTCTTGGCGCTATTTCGCGGGTCTGACCGCACAGAGCTTTCAACCTGAAGGAATCGCCAAAAAAGAGGGCTCAGGCACCTTCGATCTGGGTAAAAATGATCAAACCTTTATGCCTGGATTGGAATTGGGAGTCTTAAGCGCCCCCATTAAAACTAAATCCGTTCTGTGGAAGCTCGGCCTTCGCGGGAAAGCCGGATTTTCCTCCCAGGGAACCAGCCTGACTTTAGACTCTGGCTACCAGATCAACGACGCCCGTCTGAACACCACCCTTTTTAGCGGTGGCCCTTTGCTCACATTGCAATGGGAAGGCCTGCAAAGTGTCAGCCTGACTCTTTCTCCGCAAATGGGCAGCGTCACTTACACTCAAACGAGCGCGAATGAATTTGCCACCTTTTCAAAACAATCCGGCTTTGAGTCCATGAGTTATGGACTTGATTTTGCCCTTGGCCAAAGATGGTCTCTCTTCACGGAATGGTCGCAAAGAACTCTTAAAGACAACACTGAAATTGCACTTCAAAAAGACAACTTTGAATTGGGAACAAAAGTCACATGGTAAAAATCTTTCTGGCTCTACTTAGTACGACATCCTTGACGGGAGCTTGGGCTCAAGCTCCGAAAGAAATCACTTTATCTCAAAAGACCGTGGCAGAACTTGTCTTAAAGCAGGGACCTAAGACGCTTGAGGTGAATTTAAAGTATCAACAGTTCCGCTTAGCTCCAGTGCAGGCCCTGTCGGTTTATGACTGGAAGGTGACCGCTGAAACTGGTTTCGAATACGATAAGTCGGCAAGCCTTCTGACCACCACCAGCCAAAACAATAATAAATACGAACGCTACAAAACAACCGTCAACTTGCAAAAGCCCTTCACGACGGGAACTCTCTTGGGCTTGGAGCTGAGCCGCCTTTCTCAGAAGGTGGATCTCGACGCTTTTACGACCAATCCTCCTCCGTCCCAGCAAACACTGGATTCTGCGGGACTGATCCTTGAACAATCCCTGCTTGGAAACTTTTTTGGTGTTGCGGACCGTGGAAATGTGAACGCGGCGGAGCTCACTTACCAAGCCAACAATATCGCGCGCGCTAATGAACTTGAGGACGTGGTCTTAGAAGCCATTCGTCAGTTCTGGAACACTTATGTTGCACAAGAAAACTTCCGCGAATCTGTCAATTCCCGCGATCGCTATAAAAAGTTGGTTGATGCCGTTAAAAGAAAAACTTCTCTAGGCTACTCCAACCCCGGGGATCTTCCTCAGGTGCAGGCCGAGTTCGAAACTCGCGAACAACGCGTGAAATCTTCCTCGACTGAGTATCTCAAAAACGTCGAGAATCTTTTGACTCTTTTAGCTCTTGAGCCCGGCACTGAGGTTAAATTTGAAATCCCTAAGGATATTCCACCCGTTCCGAAGCTGACTGAAAAGAAGGTGGAGGATCTGCGCCTTGTTCGCTCTCAAAAACTTCGTGTCGAAGCGGCCCAAGAGGCTTTAAGTGCTTCGGAATCTTTGAGCTATCCCACTTTGAATTTCGTGGGCAAGGTTTACACAACTGGCGTGGATGAATCTTCTGAGAACTCTTACTCAGAGTTGGTTTCCGGCACCAGACCCAAATACTATGCCGGTCTTAAATTCCAATACAACTTTGGCTCGGACGTTCAGAATGAAACTGTTATCAACAGAAAACTGACGAAAGACCTTGAGTCCACTCGCCTGCAAAGACAGTTGATGGAGACTCAAGATCTTGAGTCTCAAGCTCAAAGAAAAGTTCAATCCACTTATGCGATTGCGCAAAGTTCGCAACGCCAAAGGGAGTTCCGTGACAAGGCTTCGCAAGAGCTGAATCGCTCTTACACGCAAGGCCGTACCGACATTTCGATTTTGATCACGGCTTTAAATAATTATTTCGACTCGGAAGTTCAGTACATTCGTGCGGTGGGCGATTATGCCATTGCACTTAACGAATGGGCCGCCGCCCGAGACGAACTTATTCCTGACGATGTTCCGTCAGAAGGTTATCAGAAATAGAGGGGTTCCATATGATGAAGAAACTTATTCTTGCCTCTGCTTTACTTGCTCTCGTAGGCTGCGCATTTGATAAAGACAATGCGACCAACAACGCGCGCGAAGTCGAAGAAAGACAAAAGTTGATGAACAAGTTTAGCCGCGTAGTTGGTTACTACACGGGAAAGCTCACAACCTCCGCAGCTCAACAAGACGTTGAACTTCGTCTTTTCACTTTAGAAGACCAAGGTGGAACGAACTCAAGCGGTGAAGATCGTTACCGTGTTGTTTTGCGTGGCAACTACAAAAAAATCAATCCAGTCGGACCTGGTTTTAACTTCAAAGCTCGCTACATCGAGGAAACTGCAGAACTCATCCTAACCAACGAAGCGGGCACCTTGGGCGTGGATGATATTCACACCATCAATGCTAAAGTTGTTGGTCAAAAAATTGTCGGTGAAGTGAAGTCTATTTCTGGCGTGATTGGTGTTCTAGATCTGGCGTTGACCTCTAGCCAAACCAAAGTTCCCGGCGGCAGCAACGAAGAAAATGAGTACTACGAAAGACTCAGTCGTCAGTACAACGCCATTGCCGGCACTTATGTTGGCGAAAACGTGGTCGACGGCAAGATGACCTACCAGTTCTCGATCTCTCTTCAGGTTGTAAAGACCGGCATTGTTCCTCAGTTGATTGGCGAATTCAAACGCCAAGACGATCCCGAAGGAAACGTGTCCTTGACCCTGACTGCGGTTTATCAGCCCGAGCTTTCTCCTGCGGTGTTAACTTTGACCGGGAAACCTCGCTACAACCCTAACAACTCCCCTTACCAGGGAACCTTCCAAGGGACTTTGGTGGGTGACGAGTACAAAGGCTCTTGGAGAACAAACATCAGAGGCTTTGAAGGCGAATTTCTTCTTAAAAAAGTAAAATAGAAGCTTCAGTCCCTGACTGACCCAACTCGAATCCCCTTCATTCATCGAAGGGGATTCTGCTCATGTCTTCGCTCGAATTTAAACTTTAGCTTCCAGTTCAGCCCAGCGGGCATACAGCTTATCGATTTGATTTTGTAACTCTGAAATTTGAGTATAAAGCTCCTGAACTTTTGTCGCCTGGCTGACGATTTCAGGCTTCTGAGACTCCGCTTGAGCGGCTGAAAGCTTTTCCTCCAAATCCTGAATCGTGGCTTCCATGTTTTCTAGCTCAAACTTCTCTTTGAAAGAAAGTTTGGCGGGTTTGCCACTGGATTTCGATTCCTTTTTGGCATCCTTCTTAAGCTCTAAAGCCTCCAAGGCTTTTTGCTCTTCAAACCACTCCTCCCATTGCAGATAGCCGGCAAAATTCTCAAGCGTTGTTGAGCCATCCGGTCGTTTATGGAAAGCCATGATCTGCGATGCCACTTGATCCATGAAATAACGATCATGAGTCACCAGGATGACCGCGCCGTTGAATTCTTTAAGTGATTCTTCTAAAACCGTCAGGGTTGCCACATCAAGATCGTTGGTGGGCTCATCCAGAATCAAAACTTGCGCTTCATTCAACATCAGTTGCGCCAGACGCAGACGACTTTGCTCGCCTCCAGAAAGTTTTTCGACAGGCAAATCCATTTGTTGGCGATTGAATAGAAATCTTTCCAGATAGCTGCGCGCAAAAACGTATTGCCCCTGATAGTGAACGTAATCCCCTTCAGGACAGATGTTTTTTAGAACAGATTCTTTGGGTTTTAAGGTCTCACGATTTTGTTCGAAATAGGCCACCTTCAGTTTGTCCGCTTGTACGACTCTTCCCGAATCAGGCGTTTCCTGACCCAGCAAGATACGGATCAGAGTGGATTTCCCCGTGCCGTTATCTCCAAGCAACGCCAAACGCGTTTTCGGATTCACAAGGTATGAGAAGTCTTTGAAAAGAACTCGGCCATTGTAAGCTTTGGTGATGTGGTCGACTTCAATCAACTTTTGTGGATTGCGTTCGGCATCTTTAAATTCAATTTTCGCCACCCGCGCGGCATTTTTGACGGTCAAATCCTGAACGTCTTCTTTCAAAGTTCCAGCCCGTTCAATGCGCGCTTTTTGTTTGGTCTGACGAGCTTTAGCTCCGCGACGCAGCCATTCGGTTTCTCGACGAAGAGTGTTTTTAAGAACCACCTCGCGCTGCTCTTGCGCCTGTAGAAGCTGCTCTTTGGCTTCCAAATACTCCAGATATCCGCCCTTGACTGACAACAAATAGTTGGGGTTCTTCGGATCCAGATCAAAAATCTTGTTGGTCACACGCTGCAAGAACAAACGATCATGGGTGATAATCAAAGTGGCAAAAGGCGCTTTTTCTAAAAACTCCTCCAGCCATAAAATACTGGACACATCGAGATGATTCGTCGGCTCATCCAGAAGCAAAAGTTCTGGTTCCAAAATCAGTTCCCGCGCCAAAGCGACGCGCTTTTTCCAACCCCCAGAAAGATCTTCGACTTTAAAATCTTCGCCGAACTGAGAGAGCTCCAAGCGTGCAATCCATTCATAGGCAGAGCCAATGGCCTCGTCATAGTTGGCTTTGCTCAAAACCGCATCGAGGATTGTTTCTCCTTTAGCAAAAGTCGGCGTCTGCTCTAAAAAGCCCATGCGCAGACCTTTTTTTGTGGTGACGTCGCCACCATCGGCGTCCATCTTTCCGGCAAGAATTCGCAGCAAAGTGGATTTACCAGCCCCATTGGGGCCCACCAAACCAACTCGTTCGCCGTCTTCAATGCCTAAGCTGACATTGCTAAAGAGGGATTTTCCGGCAAATGATTTTTCTAACTTATGAGTATTAATAAGAAGCATGACCTAAAGTACGTTGAATTAACGATCTCCGCTAGGATTTTCTGGCTGCGAATATGAATGATGCCTTTTTTCAAGCATTTCTAAATAGTCCTCACGATCGACGTACTTTCCGCCCATACTGCCAACAACAGGCGTGACCATCTGAACGTCCATCCATTCATGACCCTGGCTTTTTAATAGATCTACCAGATACCAAAGAGCCAGCTTGGAAGCATTGGGCTTTTTATAGAACATGCTTTCGCCACTAAAGACCCCCTCAACCAGAACACCATAAATTCCGCCAATCAGAATATTGTCTTCACGGACTTCCACGGAAAGGCAATATCCGGCCTTAAAGAAGTCGTGGTAAGCCCTCTTCATCATCGGGGTAATCCAGGTGCCCTCTTGCCCCGGACGAGGTTGCTTGGCACACTCCTCCATCACATGAGGAAAATCTTTATTCACCGTAAATTCTATTTGCGGATTCTTCCGACGAAAGCGCTGCAGACTTTCTGAAACTTTGAAATCTTTAAACTCTAAAATCCCTCGCCGTTCGGGAGAAAACCACAACATCGGAAGATTTGCTTGCGGCCACGGAAAAATCCCTCGAGAATAAGCGGCATAAAGGGTACCGACATCCAACTTGCCACCGACGGCAATAATACCTTCGGCCAATGTATCCCGAGGATCTGGAAAATCAACGGAAGAACGCAAAGGTTTGCCCCCCATCACGCCTCCTGATTTTTCATCAGACACACATCACACTTTCCGCAAGGTGCTTCATGTTCGTGACCAAAATAATGATAAATGCGATTCAAACGACACTCGGAATCTTGAGTGGCCCACTGAACCATTTTAAGAAGTTTGGTGTTTTGGCCCTTTAAGATCTCCACACCATTTTCCTGGGTGAACTGTTCGTCTGTCGGTTCATGAACACAAGCGTAAGGAAAGGGGGCCTCGGACTTTTCTAGGCAACCCCAACGCTCCAAAATACCGACCGCTGCTTCGGGACGAAAATCCCGACGGTTTTTAAAATTCATCTGTTCACGTAAAAAATCAAACCCACCCTGATCGACCTGCAGGCGTTTTTCCTCGATCAGTTGATAGATTTTGCGAATGAACTCCGGTTCGGGATGGGACCACTTTAAAAACTCCATCTGAATGGACACGTCGTCTTGATCGTAAAGCAAGTGACAAGAAGACTCTTGTCCATCCCGTCCCGCACGCCCCACTTCTTGAAAATAAGACTCTAAGGCATTGGGAGTTTCAGCGTGAATTAAGAGGCGCACGTTTTCTTTATCAATCCCCAACCCAAACGCAGGAGTCGCAATCATCAACGGAGCGCTTTCACTGATAAATCTTTTTTGATTGCGTTTACGATCCTGCGGCGACAAATCCCCGTGATATACTAAATGCTCCATCCCCAAGCGCTGAAGAGCGGAAGAGATTTTCTTTAATGTTTGAATCAACGAACAATAGACAATCGCGGCTCCGTTATGTTGATGACGAAGGCCCACGATCGCTCGGATCTTCTCATCGATGCCGTAAATATCGTGAACGCTCAAAGCCAGATTGGGGCGTTCGATCCCGGCGGAAATAATTTCAGCCTGCGGCATATTTAGTTTCGCCAAAATATCTTTTTGTACTTCTGGGGTCGCGGTCGCCGTCAAAGCCAAAGTCGGTGGATTGCCTAAAAGGGTGCGAAACTCTCCTACTCGTGAATAGTCAGGGCGGAAATCGTGCCCCCACTGGGAAATACAATGCGCCTCATCGACGGCCAGAAGTTGAACCTTGCGATTCTTGATGGCTTCTAAAAACTCAGGCTTTCTGAAGCGCTCGGGGGTCACATAAAGAAGTTTAAAATCCCCTTTGGCCAACCGGGTTTGACGAAGCTCCCGCTCGTCTCGACTCAAGGTGGAACTTAAGAATGTGGCCGCAATCCCCAGATCCTGGGCTTTATAAACCTGATCCTGCATCAAGGCGATCAGAGGCGAAATCACGATCACGAGCCCGTCTCGGACCTTGGCTGGGAACTGAAAACAGAGGCTTTTTCCCATTCCCGTCGGCATTAATGCGAGGAGGTCTTCATTTGCCCAAACTTTGCGCAAAATGGCCTCCTGCTCCCCCCGAAAAGAAGAGAAAGGAAAATGAGAACAAAGCATCTGTTTTAAATCCACACTCATCCTCAAATACTACCCGCACCCGAAAGCTATGTTCAAAATAATTCTAAGGGAGGCGCTTCCCTCTGGATTGGAGACCTCTGCGGGGCCTGGAGGGCCCCCGCCGTAAGGCGGGAGCCGCGAGGCAGGAAGCCGTGTCTCAAATTCAGAGGGAAGCGCCTCCCATGAAATTATTTTGTAGCATTGCGTCGCGACTAGCCCGTAGAATCTTCTTTTGCACTCGGCACTATTTGGTGATAATTCGAATGCTTTCATAAAATTAACTATTTAAATAAACAGTGACCCGTATACAGGGTCACTCTAGCGGTCGGTTTAAGGCAAAGCTTTTACCGATTTAAAGATAACGAAGGGTAACGATATGTCCAAAAAGTGGAATATTGATATGGTCAGAAACATCGGTATCTCGGCTCACATCGACTCGGGAAAAACGACGACTTCTGAACGTATTTTGTTCTATGGAGGAAGAATCCACGCTATCCACGAAGTTCGTGGTAAAGACGGCGTGGGCGCGACAATGGACTCCATGGATCTAGAGAGAGAAAAAGGTATCACCATCCAGTCTGCTGCGACTCAGGTTCAGTGGAAGGATTACACAATCAACTTGATCGATACTCCGGGGCACGTGGACTTCACAGTAGAAGTTGAACGTTCTCTTCGCGTTCTTGACGGGGCTATCCTTCTTCTTTGCGGTGTTGCCGGCGTTCAATCTCAATCCATCACTGTTGACCGTCAGATGAAACGTTATAGCGTTCCTCGTTTGGCGTTCGTAAATAAATTGGACCGTCAAGGTGCCAATCCTTACCGTGTGACTGACGCTTTGATCGAAAAATTGCGTTTGAATGCTGTGATGATCCAAATTCCAATCGGTTTGGAAGATCAACACAGAGGTCACGTTGATTTGACTGATATGAAAGCTTACATCAACGAAGGTGAGTCTGGAGAAACTGTTAAAGTTGAAGAGATCCCTGTAGACCTTGTTGATCAGGCGAAAAAATACCGCCAAATCATGATCGGTAAATTGGCTGACATCGACCCTACCATCGAAGAAAAATTCTTGATGGAAGAAGAGCCTTCTACTGAAGAAATCCGCGCGGCCCTTCGTAAAGGTACTATTGCCTTGAAGATCGTTCCCGTACTTTGCGGATCTGCCTTCAAAAATAAAGGTGTGCAACGTTTGATGGATGCGGTGACTTACTATCTTCCGTCTCCTGCTGAGAAAAAAGAGCAAGCTCTTGATCTTAACAAGAACGAAGAGAAGTTTGACCTTTTCCCAGACAACACAAAGCCTTTGGTTTCTTTGGCATTTAAACTTCAAGAAACTCCATTTGGTCAGTTGACTTACATGCGTATTTACCAAGGTAAGATGGCTAAGGGCGACTTCATCATCAACCAGGTGAACAAGAAATCTGTAAAGATTCCTCGTTTGGTTCGTATGCACTCTGACAAGATGGAAGATATCGACACAGCTTACGCTGGTGATATCGTCGCCTTGTTCGGTATCGACTGTGCTTCTGGTGATACGTTCTGTGATGAAAACATCCAGGCTTCTATGCAATCTATGCACGTTCCTGATTCAGTTATCAGCTTGGCTGTTGCTCCTAAAGACAAAGCCGGTGCAAATAACTTCTCTAAGGCGTTGCAAAAGTTCCGCAAGGAAGACCCTACTTTCCGCGTTCATCGTGACGAGGAATCCAACGAGACTATCATCTCTGGAATGGGTGAGCTTCACTTGGAAATCTACGTTGAGCGTATGAAGCGTGAGTTCAACTGTGAAGTGATCGTAGGTCAGCCTCAGGTTGCTTACCGTGAGACCATTTCTCAAGAAGCTCCGTTTGATTACACTCACAAAAAGCAAACGGGTGGTTCAGGTCAATACGCGAAGATCGTTGGTAAAATCCAACCTCTTCCTCCACAAGAAGACGGCGCTGTTTTCAAATTCGAAAACAAAGTTGTCGGTGGTCGTATCCCTAAAGAATTCATCCCTGCTGTTGAAGAAGGTTTCAAAGAGCAAACGGTTAAAGGACCACTCATCGGCTTCCCAATCGTGGGTGTTGAAGTTGTTCTTGAAGACGGTGCGTACCATGATGTCGACTCTTCATACATGGCGTTTAAGATCGCTGGTATGGCGGCTCTTCGTGAAGTTTACGCTGCTGCGAAACCAACAGTTCTTGAGCCTATCATGAAGCTTGAGACAACTGTTCCAGACGAATATCAAGGTTCAGCGGTTGGTCAAATCAACCAACGCCGCGGTACTATCGTGGGAACAACTGCTTTCGAAGGCAACTGCGTGATCGAAGCGGAAGTACCGTTGACAGAAATGTTCGGTTACTCAACTGATCTTCGTTCTGCAACTAAAGGTAAAGGTGAGTTCTCTATGGAATTCGCGAAGTACGCTGCTGTACCTCGCAACATCCAAGAAGAGCTTGCGAAGAAATACCAAGCGAAGCGTGCAGCTGAGCAGAAGTAATTTCTCAACCACAAAAGCACAAATAAAAAAGCCCGATGGAAACATCGGGCTTTTTCTTTTTAAGCTATCTTGTTTTAGCTATTAAAGAGGCCAGTGATTACAGAACTCATCGCTGTCTGTCGACAAGACCTTTTTCGTTTTCTTATCCACCACCGTCACGACGATTTTCGTGCAGGTCTCTGACGCACTGAGATCCTCTTGAATTGTCGTTGTATAAATAATCACATCACCACGATCTTCTGTCTTCACATTGCTGGTCACCGGATATGTTTTAGCTGTTGGAGCATAGAAAAGCTCTCCGCCCATTCCGCCACCACCGTCATAACCGCCCCCATCAAAAGAGCCACCACCGCCACCGCGGTCATTGCCTTCGTACGTTTCTTCACGAGAATCCGGAGTTTCTTCTCCACCTGTGCGTTCATCACGATCTTTAGGAGCCGGCTCGGATTTCTTTCCTTTTTTTGCTGACACCAAATCAAGAGAATCTGTCGAAGCACCCGCATGGGCCACCATCGCAAAAGAAACAAGCACTGCAAGAATTAACGATTTCATTTATAAACCCCTTTGGTATTTCAAGGGCTGTCTTTAGCACAAACAAAAAGCCCCCGCCAGAGGCGAGGGCCATCCTTACCCTATTTTCACGAATGACAACTATTTAGACAGCGGAGCGACCTCACCCAGAAAGTCCATCAACGCCTGCCAAGAACGACGGTCTGCGGCCTCGTTGTAGGCCACTCCTTTGGAGATGTCATTTCCTGCACTCTTCTGAGTAAAAGCATGAACCGCTCCCGAATAAGCGACAAATTGATAATCCACTTTGGCATCATTCATTTCTTTCATAAAACCATCGACCTCTTTCGGAGGGACATTAGGGTCGATCGCCCCATGAAGAACCAACAGCTTGGCTTTCATATTTTTTGTACTTTGCGGATTCGGAGTTGAAAGGCCTCCGTGAAAGCTCACCGCTCCTACGATGGGAAAGTCGGCGCGAGCCGCCTCAAGAGCTCCGGTACCGCCGAAACAATAACCCATAATGACGATCCGTTTGGCATCCACCCTTTTATTTTTCACGAGATAGTCAAAGGCGGCCTTTTCTCTTTGACGATAAGCTTTGATGTCCGTCTTGTATTGCATGGCAAGCTTGCCCGCCTCTGCGGCATCCTTGGGGCGAACTCCTTTGCCATAGATGTCGATGGCAAAGGCCACATAACCTTTTGCCGCCAACTGCTCTGCCCGCATCTTTTCATAGTCCGTCAACCCCATCCATTGGTGGACAATCATCACCGCAGGACGAGGCCCCGTCCAAGAGTCATCATAAACCAGGACGCCCTCCAAGGTGGTTTTTCCATCTTTGTACTCCACGGCCTCCGACGTAATGGCAGCATGTGCGTTTGTGCTCATCAAACCCCACTGAATAATCAGGACCCCTAAAAGGGCGAATAGGACCTTCATCTTAACTCCTTTTATCTTTACTAAAGTCTATAGAGACTCCATCAAGTCCGTCAAAATGGCTTTCAGTCGCCTGCAAACAGACAATTTTATGGCCAAAAAGAAATAAACAGGACCTTGCGAGTCGCGTTATAGACAGCCTCCTTCCCTGCTATGATAGACTTAGTCATCTATGGATTATTATAGGCCCTGGCCAATCACAATTAACCTCCCTGCATTGCAACCACTATGACATTACTTATCGTCTTGTTTATCAGCACCATTGGTATTTCATTTCTGTGTTCTATGTTAGAGGCCGTTCTTTTAACTTCGACTTCCGCTTACATCGGGGTGCTCGTCAAAGAGAATAAAAGAAGCGCCAAGCTTCTGGAACACCTCAAAGAAAATATTGACCGCCCTATTTCCGCGATTCTGACTCTGAACACTCTTTCTCACACCTTAGGCTCCGCCGCCATCGCTTACCAGATTCAAATTCACTTTGGGCAAGAGGCCGTCACAGCCGCCTCCTTCATCTTAACCTTTTTGATCCTCATCGTTTCAGAGATCATCCCGAAATCCATCGGAGCCGCGCACTGGAAAGCCCTCGTTCCCTTTGCCGCTTACACAATTCAATTTATGATTCTGGTGTTGTATCCTCTGGTCCTCTTGTCAGAGTGGCTAGGAAAGTTTTTTGCGAAAACCTCGGAAGATCCCGAAGTCACTCGCGAAGAGCTTCTCATGACGGCAGAAATTGGCGTGGAAGAAGGGACTCTGAAAGGTAAAGAGTCCAACATCATCAAGAATCTTTTGATGCTGGATAAAATCTATGTTTCAGACATCATGACTCCACGTTCGGTCTTTTTTGCTCTCGATAAAGAGCTCACGGTGGAAGAAGTCTTTAACAAGTACAAACCTTTGCGTTTTTCCCGCATCCCGGTTTATTCAGGAAGTTTAGACAATATCATCGGCATGACGTATCGTTATAAAATTCACGAAGCCCTTTCCAACGATCAACATGAAAAAGTGGTCGGCGATATGGTGACTCCTATCTCAAGTATTCCGGAGCGCATGACGGTTTCGCAAGTTCTGGATTTTTTCATCAAAGAAAAAGAACACATTGCCTTGGCCGTTGACGAATACGGTATCGTGGCCGGACTGGTCAGCTTAGAAGATGCCGTTGAAACTCTTTTGGGTGTTGAGATCGTCGACGAACTGGATAACGTGGAAGACATGAGAAAGTTTGCGCTAGAGCAATGGCAATTGCGTAAACAAAAACTCCGCCGGAGCTAAGCATGATCTTGTTCTACATCCCCTGCCCCGACAAGGCCACGGCGGAACATATCGCCACCACCCTGATGCAAGAAAAACAGGTTGCTTGTGCGAATATCATTCCGGGCATGGCGTCGATGTATTGGTGGGAGGGGAAAATAGAGACAAGCACTGAGTATATCCTCATCCTTAAAACCTTGAAAACCCCTGACGCGCAAGACAGTGTCACAAAAAGAGTTCAAGAGCTTCATCCCTACGAGGTGCCCTGCGTGATGACTCTTCCCGTCCTGGGAATCAACGCGTCCTACAAGAAGTGGCTTGAAGAGAGCCTCAAGTAACATCTATGATCTCTCTAGATTTCAGGGGGATTCATGACAAAACAAGAGTTGGCAAAAAAGATTTACGACGTGGCTCATTTGACCGGCGAATTCAAATTGCGCTCGGGGCAGATTTCAAATGAGTACTTCGACAAATATCGCTTCGAAGCCCAACCGGCCCTGCTTCGTGAGATCGCCAAACACATGGCGCCCTTGATCCCCGCTGGAACTGAAGTTCTGGCTGGACTTGAAATGGGAGGCATCCCCATCGCCACCGCCTTGTCATTAGAGACCGGCCTGCCTTGCGTTTTTGTGCGCAAGGAAGCCAAAGAATACGGCACCTGCCAATTCGCCGAAGGCCTGGACATCCAAGGCAAGAGAGTCTGCGTGATTGAGGACGTCGTGACCACGGGAGGCCAAGTCGTGCTTTCTACGGCGGATCTACGCTCTTTAGGCGCTGAAATCAGCCATGTTCTGTGCGTGATTCACCGTGGCCCCGTCTTCCCTGAGCCCAAACTCACAGAGGTCGGCCTAGCCCTTAGTCCCCTCTTTATGAAATCCGATTTCTAGCCGATAAAAAGGACTGGTTTACCTACCAGGAGAAATAGGCATGAAAAGGTATCAACGAGTTCTGACAATCTCTGCGATTGTTATATCTTCAGCGACAAGTTTTGCGGGGTATGATGAGTTCGATTGCCGCAGCAGTGGTTTAAACTTAAAAAACACTCAACTGGAGTGTGTGTCCTGCGGAGCCCAAAAGTACTTCGCTGATAAAGCGGGCGGTCGCGAAGTTGTTCCCTCAGAAAAGTGGCTGACCCTTTTAGGTACGATGGCTGTGCAACATGCGAAGCTTGATCCTAAAGGTCGAAACAATATTAGCGCTGATTCCGAAGCCAGAACAAACTACCAGATCTTTGTCATTTCCATGTTACGAGATTATGGCTTCTGCCAAAAGTACATCAGCAAAGAGCGCGCTCGCTCTGCAACCAACAAGAGTTCTGACATCGGTGGCGATGACTGGGGTCAATACATTTACCCCGGCCTGACTCGCAATGCGAATCTCGACTATAGCGGGATGAAGTCTCTTGGAAAGTACTACGGTTTTGACAGTTCCTTCTTTGGCTGGAACTCCGCAGAGAACATGAACTATCTTCTTTTGAACAGTCCAGACCCCTATAAGAGCAACAACCCCAAAGACGCTGCTGACCAATCTTTCGCTGAGAAATATCCTACTTACAATCAAGGACAGCAAAAATCAGATCGACGTCCCGCTTTCGTTCGACGACTGAAGCAGGCGTTGCAGTCAGAGTACGATGTCTCTGGTGAAAAGAAGACGTCAGGTGATCGTATTGTTCAATCCGGCGACAAGGACAACGGTCTGAGCGAATGTCTGCGTGAAATGGAAAGAATGCATGAAGGCAAAGGCGATCCTCTTTTGAATTCCTTCCTGCAGTCTTCATCAGAGAACACCAACTTCTGTAAATCCATGGCGAACTCCTGTGAAATCTCGGCTGATTTTTGTGGTGTGACTTCAACAAGTACCAAACCCACGAAGCAACCAGACCCGATAAAACCAGGTGCGCTGCCTCCCCCACCTCCGCCTCCTCCTCAACCAGCCAAAGCCCGCCAAGGTGGTGGAGTTCGATAAAAAAAGCCCTCGCAAGAGGGCTTTTTCATTTAGTGAGTTGCCACATTTTGCAGTTGGCACTTCCGATCGATTTGTTGCTTAAGATACGTCAACTTCGCTGTGGGATTTTTGATGTCCCATTGCCATTTGAAGTCGCGGCAATCTTGCCACCAGGGGAACACCATTTCTCCGAAGATTTCTGACTGACTGTCGCGAAGAAGGCGCTTATAGACAAGATTCTCAATGACCGGGTATGCCTTTTCCGGCAACAATCCCTTCTGTATTAAATCCAGAGTCACCTCCACCGTCGTCACAAAACCAATTTGTCCCGACATCGTGGGGTGAGGGGACTCTCCCTTCGACGAATACGCCTCGCGGATGTAACTCACCGACGGAATTTGAGGAAACTCTTGAGTCATTTGATTGTAAACAACGGCGTCAAACTGACCGTTGTCACCGAAGTAGATTACCAGTTCAGGCTTCTTTTCTATTAACAACTTACGAATGACTTTTTGCTTTAGCTCAGGGTCTTGCTTCATCCCCGGATTCATATGCAAGTTCGTGACAGGAAATTTATTTTCTTCAAGAAACTCACTGTGTTTGGATTTCATCAAAATCTTGGGTGCCAAGCTGACATAATGGAATTCAATGTCGTCATGATTGAAACTCAGCAGGCGGTAAAGTTCAGACATTCCAACAAAACGACTGTCGTCATCGAGGAAGGAACTTGCCGCCCCCTTTTTGGTGAGAACATGGCTGACCTTGATGGTGTCATCGATATCCGAGATCACCAAAATTTTCGCCAACGCCGCCTGGGAAAGGCCCGACAAAAGAAGAATAACGGTCAAAAGTCTTTTCATAAAAAGCTCCCTCATTCCAAACAACGAACCCACGTCCACATCGTCTATTCCCTAGACAGAGGCGCAAATATGGCTTCTTCTCCGCCCTCAGCTGAAAACCTATTTCATTTCAGTCCACCAAGGGGAACAGAAACAGGTTTGATCCAATTTTCAAGCCACCTCCCACCCAAAATCAGAGCCCTTTTGACACCAATTCCCCTGGCCCTGACTTTGCTTTAAGAGGGTCTACGGGCTTTAAGAAGGAAAAAGTCCGCAAAAAAACACCATTTCAAGGGGCCAACACCATGTCATTATTCAAAAATTCTCTGGTACTTCTGCTTTCGGCGACCTGTTTATTCTTTTCCACTCAAGCAGGCGCTCAAATTAGACCCGATGATCGCGTTCGGGTGCTCGAAAGTCGCGTCAATCAATTGGAATCCCTGATCAATCAACTTCATCAACGCGTCAGCAATCTTGAATACAACCAACGCCCCCAACCCTACCCCGAACCCCAGGAGGTCGCCTGCCTGCTTGAAGACACTGGTTATAATAAAGTATTTCTTGGAAAGGGGCGCACCCGCTTAGAGGCAGAGGCCGTTGTCCGCGAAACCTGTGGTCGCGAAACTCACCCCACATACTGCCAAGCACAACCTAAATGCAGCAATCCTCGCGAAGAACGTGGGATGAATGGAGCTCTTTGTATCATGACGGATACGGGCTACTCAAAGACCTTCAAAGCCGAAGGAAAATCCCTCATTGAAGCCGAGTTCAACGTTCGCAAAGCCTGCGGAAGTGGTACTCACCCCACCTACTGCAAAGGTCCCATTCGCTGCGAATCCTTCTAAAATATTGAGAGGCACTCAAACAAAAAAGCCGAGACAGACTGTCTCGGCTTTTTTGTTTTAGGTT
>JAHRXB010000181.1 GCA_019104905.1 Bdellovibrio sp. | reverse complement strand
CACCCGATCGATGCCGTTGCCTAGAAAATACACCCTGGCAAAATAATTTTTACTCCCCAAGACGGCGACTCCCATCGGGCAAAACACCCTTCACCAGAGCCTCTTGCGCAGGCCCTCGCCAATTCGACGAAAGAGACGGATTCACACTCATGCGCTCTAGCACGTCACGACGAAATTCTACCAACAACGCTTCAACACAATCCCTCACATTCAGCTCAGGATAAGATCGTTCTTGAAGAGCTATCGTGTCGCCAAGACGGACAACTCCCGGCTCAAGAATCTTATAGAACCATCCTGTTCTAAGCTCGTTTTGCACGACTCGGGCAAAGCCGGGGACCTGAAAATGATGATTGAGAGTAAAACAAGGTTTGCGAGGCTCTGTCACTGAACAAAGGACAGTGCCGATTCTGAAAACATCGCCAATACAGATATCTTGTTCAAGAATACCCAGTGTTGTTAGGTTTTCGCCGAGGCTTCCCAATGGAAACTGTTTGTCGGGATAGCAACTCTTCCAAAATGCGTAGTGCTCTCCCGGATAATGATGAAGAACGCGCGCCAAGCCGCCATGATGCTGCTTATTTGCAACTTCATCCCCCGCAATGTGATCCATAAAAACGCGAAGCTCGTCGACTTCACTCCGTCTTATAGCGGTCACGACAGATGGTTCATGACTCAAAGGAGCTGGTTTCCCCGTTAAAAGCTTTTGAATGATAATCACGATCCCCTCCTATTCCACCTGACTGAGAACCCCGTCTTTGATCTGCACGCGAGTCTTTGCAAACTCATCAAGAACAGGATCATGGGTTGCAAACAAAAAAGTCACTTTCTTTTCTTCGTTAAGCTGTTTCATAAACTCTAAAATCGAGCGTGTCGTTTTCGAATCCAGGTTCGCTGTAGGCTCGTCAGCTATGACAATTTCGGGCTCTGTAACCATCGCCCGCGCGATAGCAACCCTCTGTCGTTGTCCACCTGAGAGTTCATCAGGACGATGGTGTCGATGATCAAAAAGTCCCGTTTTTGTGATCCAATCGATCACGCGACGCTTTTTCTCTTCGCGGGAAATATCTTTTCGTATCATCAAAGGCACCATAACGTTTTCTTCCACCGTCAGAACCGGATTGAGATTGAATGATTGAAAGATGAAGGAAATCGTCTTTGACCGAAGCGTCGCCAATTCATCAAAGTCGTCATAACTGACCCTCTGTCCGTTCAAATAGACATCCCCCTCAGTAGGATTATCCAAAAGACCTACAATATTTAGAAGTGTCGATTTACCTGAGCCTGAAGGACCACGAATAAGAACAAAATCCGACTTCTTGAATGTGTAATTCACACCTTTTAGCGCTTCAACAAATGTCTTTCCAGTTTCGTATGTTTTGACAACATTTTTAAGCTCGATCATGAGTCCTCCCTTAAAATGAATATTTGAAATCCAAAGTGGTTTGGCTGTCGAAACTACGATACTGAAACTGCGACCCGGTCCCACCCTGAACCTGCGTGTAACTAAGACCAACCAAAACCTTATCATCGGCGATATACTCGAGCCTTGTCAGACCAAGTACCGAGTCGTCCTCAAGGCACTTAATTCCAGAAACAGTGACATTGTATTTCTTTTTGAGCTCAGGAAACGATAAGCTGCTGATCAAATACTTTTGTCTCACAAAAGGAGACACTGCCAATGCACTGCCGGCAAATTGACTTGGGAGAAGCGATCTCAAACGCATCATCTGGTTGAACTCTTCCGAATCAAGTCCCTGACCATTATGGAAATACTCAAGTCGGAGTGAAAAATCCTCGCTGCCCTCATATCCAAACCCTACAAGAGTCTGGCTTGGTTGTGTTTTCTTTGTGTTGTTATAGATAATCACTTCGTCCTGAGTTCCGAGCTCTAAATATACTTTATATTTATTTGCCAATAGCGTTTGGACTGAAGCGCCTGCGTGATCGACCCCCAAGTAGCGACCGATCATCAGACTTAAATCAAAGCCTTTGAACTGATACATTCCGCGAACAGTCCATTCTGTATTGTTCTGATCGGACTGCGGTAGCCCCTCCGACGTTTCTCTTTGGACTGGAAGTACCAGTACATCGACACTTCCAGTAATAACTTGATAGGACACTCGCCCCAACCATACGCCGCGGCGATCCTCGCGTTGGCCTGGGAGATTGGTATTTGAATAAATGAAATCACTGGGGGAAACAATCAATCCTGGTGATCTTCGATTTCGTTCCTTTCCTAAAAAGTACTGAACCGTTTCGCTAACTCGCGATCGAAAACCCACTTGGTTTAGGAATTGGCTTCCTTCCCTTTGCTTCGCATCATAGTTTCCCAAAACATCCACTAACACATAGCTGTCATTTTGAACTTTATAATCACCCGAAAAACTCAATTGTAAGTTGGGAAAGTGGACCTGATCATCATCGCTACCAGATGTCTGTGTTGCATCTATCAATATATAGGCGCGAGTGCGAGCCCTCCCAAGATCAGAATCAGGATTAGTTGCAAACGATGGTTCAGTTAATACGTCACTTAGTCCCGTGGCCTCCTCGAGGTCCTCATCCTTGATTTCTGTGGCTAAAGCCATGCTTGACAAAAGTAAGACACCGATGAAAGAAATCTTAATAAGACCTTGGGCATTTTTCATATTTCCTTCCCTAGGTTATCCACTACATATCGCCCATCAGGAATTTTACTTTCAAACTGCAAATCCAGAATCTGCATTTCTGACTTGAGTTTGGTGATGACATTTTCCATGACGAGCTTCGAGGGCCGGGTTACAACTCCAAAGTTTTTTACTGAACCATACTTACACACCTTCAGCAGCGTTCCTTTCGAATCATAAAAATACTGCTGAACGGGTTGAGTATTGGCCTTGTCGACCCATATACGCATCTTCGCGTAGGCCGCATCTGAATTTTTAGCTACGAGATCAATGATGTATTGGTTCTTTGTTTCCTTCGCCATGGAGGCATCATATTGAGCCAACCAGTCAACTCTCATAACATCGGCATTTGAAAAGTCACCACCCGCAAAACTTTCGCGATCAGCGACGCGAACCGCTCGAGCCACACTGGGCATAAAGGTCCAAATCGCGTCCTTTAATCGCAAGATCTCACGCCCTTTCTCGCGCTCGGGCTTTAAAAAATATCCATGACTGTGATTCACATCTTTCACTGTGAACCGTACATCGTATGCTCCGACAGTTCCATCTAATCGGTAATTCGTGAACTGATAGATCGCTTTAAAATTCGGTGGCGATAAATTCCTTTCAACCTTTCCGATCACTTCTGTCGCAGTATCGGCGCACGCAAGAAGGGGTGAAACCAAAATAAACATTCCTACAGTGGCAGCTAAAACTATTCTTTGCATAAAATTTCCTCGCTATTCAGTTCGAAGTTACTCACCGTCAGCCAATCGTCGCAAAACATTAGTTCGTCGCCAACGCTTGCACGGGTTTCATCTTACTTGCGCGGTAGGCGGGAACAAAACTCGCCCCCAGTGCAGATAATAATGCTAGAAAAAAGACTTTTGCTAGAAAGGTACCTTTGATCGTTGGGTACAGGACCGTGGCAACACTCTGGCCAGGCAAAG
This sequence comes from Bdellovibrio sp., assembly GCA_019104905.1. Lineage (GTDB taxonomy): Bacteria > Bdellovibrionota > Bdellovibrionia > Bdellovibrionales > Bdellovibrionaceae > Bdellovibrio. Next base: position 3,612 of record JAHRXB010000181.1, on the reverse strand, counting down.
CAAAGGCCAAACCTTGCTTGTTTAAAACGAATAATATGGCAACGGCCAACGATATTCCCAGCAGACCACCGATCAATCCAATCACCGCTGATTCAATCAAGAACTGCAAGGTAATATGAAAACGTCGGTACCCCAAAGCCATTAAAGTTCCGATTTCGCGTGTACGCTCCATCACCGTCATTAAAGAAGTGTTTACGATGGCTGAAATCACAATTGAAAAGACAATAAATAAAACCAGATTGAATATCACGTTTTGTAAATTCATCGAGTCTCGTAAAATTCCCGCAAGCTCGATCCAAGTTTGGACTGTCAAATTTTTATCAAGCTTTTCTTTCAATTGGCCTCTCACAATTTCGGAATCAGCAGTGTCCTTGATTCGAATGGCGATCTCGGACGCTTGCCCCTGAACGCCCGCGGCCCTCTGCAAAGTCCCAAAATCCATCCAAGCCATTCGGGCGGCCGCCCCCGGCATTGCGAAATCAACAACCCCTACGAGAGTCGCCACCACCGCTTGCTGCATATTATCTTTATCTTGAAGAAGAACGACAACTTCATCACCGATCTCTGCATTCAATCCCCTCATCAGACTGGGGGTCATCATGAGCTGATGATTTCCCACTGCTCTCGGATGGGCTTTCTCGGACGACGCCCCATTCTCTCGAGTGCCGACCTCATCATCTAAACCTTTTGCCTCGCCCAGGTCGTCGTCCGCCACAGCTACGGCCTCTTTCTCAAGGCTAGAATCTATCATCTTTCCTTTCAATAAAGCATCCCTGAATCGTGGAACCACCTGAAGTTCCGTTTGCGACGAAAAACTATTTATTATGACCGGCGTGGTGGACTGACTTTTTTGATGATTCAAGAGGGCCATCACCTTCAGTCTTGGCGTTACTTCCGTCACATCTTTAGTGTCCTTCAAAATCTGCTTCATTTCGTCAGAGTAGGGAATCAAGATCTTGTAGGGATTCGCTTCCAGCGTATCCTCGTAACCCAATCGATGAATTTGAATGTCCCCGTGCATTTTCCGAGTCAGTCCACTCTTAATCTCATTTTGAAGCCCGTCCAGAAGACCTCGTATTCCAACGACAACGAACACGCCTATAAAAACCGTGATGATTGTGATCAAAGCTCTTCTTGTATTCCGCCCCACATTTCGTACCGCGACTTTAATTAGATCAAACATCGTTTCCTCGTCTTGCATCGTTGCAGTTAAATAAGGTATAGTGAATACTATACCCGAATCAACACCTCGGGTATAGTGAATACTATACCTGAGCCAAATCGAGACAAACCTGGAGTTAGAGTTGCGGGCTGGATGCAGGAAGAATAGGAGCTAATGGTGCGAAAATCCAAAGAGATCAACATCGAGACCCTGGTCCAAGAAACAACGCATTATGATCAGGCTCTATCCGAGAAAGAAAAGGCCATTCTTTCTGCCGCAGAAAGTTTGTTCGCTGAAAAAGGGGCCTCCGACACTCCGACAGCAGAGATTGCCAAAAAAGCTGGAGTGACAGAACGAACGCTGTTTCGATATTTCCCATCAAAAGAGGCCCTGTTAAGGAGAGTGATGTTTCCTGTTTTGCTCAAGACTCTTGTTCCTGTGCAAATGAACAAGATGAAGGTCCTTTTGAAAGATTCAGGCATGAGCATAGAGGAAATGTTTAAGAACATTTTTCGAGATCGCCTAGAAGTAGCAAAAGAAAATAAAGGCAAAATTCGTTTCATGCTCATCGAGGTTTTGAAAAATGCCAATCTCCGCGAACAGGTCGTGGGTATGTGGGAAAAAGAAATATGGACTGCGGCCGTTCAGACCGTGGAAGGCCTGCAAAAGGCAGGAAAAATTCGCAGTAATTTGAAATCCACTACAATTACCAGGACTCTTCTTTCCGTCATCATTGCCTATGTCCTTTCCAAACATGTTGTGGGTTTGTCGCCGAAATGGAACGACGACGAAGAACTTGATCAGATGCTAGATATCTTGATCAACGGACTGAAGAAATGATTTTTGAAGAGAACCGAAGAATCATTTAATTGGAATTGAGAAAATTGAAGTGGTGCCCCTTGATCGACGATTATCGAACTGCTGTTGCAGAAGCAGTGAGTCGTGGGAATCAGGAAGTCAGTGCAATTTGATTCTGGTTCAGCATAGGAGCCATTTGGTTTTAATCACCTAAACTATCAGTCTATAACTTCTCTACCATCATCGAGTTTTTTGATTTCTCGAAGTTTTTTGCTAAACTTTGACATTGCGTGAAGCCCGAAGCTTTCTATAGGAGGTTTCAAGATGAATATTCAGACTGTTGAAAAAATAACCGGACTCTCAAAACGTATGATTCGTCACTACGAAGATTTTGGTTTAATTTCGCCAAAGCGTGGTGAGAACTCATACCGTGAGTACACGGATTCCGATGTTGAACAAGGAATGATCAGGGCTGGCTCTCGAAAGAAAAATAACTTCAAAATGCTTCGGTCACATCACACCTGTGAGCTTGCCAAGTTAACTATCGAAACCCGCTGAATAAAAACAGCGTGTTTATATTTACCAACACTAAAGCGAGCCCCAAAGGGGCCAGCAAGTCAAAAACACCGAGCACCACTTCCTCTTCTTTTGCGAGTTCCGCAGGCCTCTGTAGCCAACACGAAGGCAAAAGAAAATCATCGAGCCAAAAAGTTAACTTAATTAAGTGAAGTAAGTCCGAGCGAGGACTGTCTGAAGCAAAAGAAGAGGAAGTGGTGCCCCGGGCCGGAATTGAACCGGCACGCCCCTGTAAAGGAAGCCCAGGATTTTAAGTCCTGTGCGTCTACCAATTTCGCCACCGGGGCACGCGAACAAACACTCAAACATTTCTTATGATAAAGGTCAATAGTCGAACCCCGAAAATAGAGGCCTTAACCCCTAAAAATGCTTAAATAATCAACAGATAGAAGAAAAAGGCCCCAGCCGGAACGCAAAAAAATCCACCGCGACCATTAACCCCTGGAAACTTGAGCCGCCTCTTTTATCTATGGTACCGTTTTTTGAGTGGTCCCAACGATTTAATGGAGCCTGAAATGCTGGTAGACATTTTTAAAGTCTTAAGGAAATTCATCGCTCTCATCATCACGCTCGCCGTGGCTCATCCTGCCTACGCCGTCAGAATTCATACAACAGGCAGTACGACCGATATTTCAACCTCCACAAACCCTCTGATCTGTTTAGCCGGAGGTGGCAGCGACAACCGTTGGGGGCAAGGCTGGCGCGCCATGCTGGAAGCCTCCGGTGGTGGCGACATTGTGATCATTCGAAGCGACGGCCAACGCGGAGGCTATGAACCTTGGATTTATAACGATGAAGGTGAAAACGGTTTTCCTCGGGTCAACTCGGTAAAGACCATCACCATTTCCCGAGCCCGGGACGCCAATCGAGCCGATGTGGAACGCATGATCCTCAACGCTGAGTTGGTGTTCTTTGCGGGAGGTGATCAATCTCGCTATATCAACTGGTTTAGAAACTCACGCCTGATTAAGGCCGTCGACTATGTGATGCGCACCAAACGCATTCCTGTGGGAGGCAGCAGTGCGGGGATGGCTCTTCTGGCAGGTATTGATTACCGCGCCGATCTCCCCTCCCCC
>JAHRXB010000151.1 GCA_019104905.1 Bdellovibrio sp. | reverse complement strand
GACTTGTTGTTTTTCCAGATCCATGGTGTGCAAGGTTTTGCTGAACAAATCTTTGGCCACTCTTTGCGCCTGATCGTCGATACTTTTTTCCAGTGAGTCTTTCGGAACAAGAGCATAGACCAGATCACACCCCAAGGCCTGGGCCGCGCGCTCCAGAGTTTCCAAAGTCACCTTTTTGTCGACTTCCCTTTGCTCTAAAAGAATCACTCCTGATTGCTGAATGCCCATGCGCTCTGCCAACTGTTGCGACGTCATCCCGAGAGCTTCCCGAATGGCCTTGATCCATCCCGACTTGGGCCGCACCACGGTTCGCGCAAAACGAAATGCTTTTAGCTTTTCATCCAGACTTTTTCTTTGGGTTTTGACGAGGGCTTTGCTCTTTTTCATATATCTTATAATATATCAAAAAATGCTTTATTGATATCTTAAAATATATCAATAAAATGTTTTATTATATTATATAGCATATTATTAAATACAAACTGCAAAGCCCCTTCGATCTAAAATCCCTGGCAGAGGCATAGACACTCATGAAATAGTTTCCTTTTGTCCCCACTCCAGGGCCTTTGATGGGCAAAAAAGCACCATCCTCATGCGATTTATCCTATCAATATCACTCGTCTTTTTTAAATCTACAAGATGTCTCATTATGGAACGCTAATTGCAGCTCTCCGGAGCGTATGGAACAACGACGATACAAAGACATTGTAGCTTTCAAATGGGACCAAGGAGCCCCCCTGGCTTTCCATGCTCGCAATCTTGAAATCGCCGAAATTTCCGAACAAGCTTGGGCCGGCATGAAAGAGGACTCCCTCGCCTCCACCGAAGCCCAACTTGAACTTAAAGCCTGGGAACAAGAAATCAATCCCGACGTCAAGGCCGGCCACCTAGAGCCTGGCATTCGCAGCCTCACCATTAATGTGACCCAGATTTGCAACCTCAAGTGCACGTACTGCGCAGCCGGAGGAGACGGCTCCTATGGAGCTCCGCAAACGAAGATCAATGTTGAAAAAACTCTTCCTCAATTGAAGTTCTTTCTTGAACGAGTTCCCGAAGGCGGTCGCTTCAAGATCACCTTCCTGGGTGGCGAACCTCTTTTGTACCCTGAGGGCATTCAAGAAATTGGCAACTATGTGCGTTTGATGGCAGCAGGAAGAAATATTCACGCGGGCTTTTCGATTGTGACCAATGGCACTCTTATTAATGACAAGACCTTGGCTGTTTTAAAGGATCTTCGCGCCAACGTGACCGTCAGCTTAGATGGCCCCCCTGAAATCAATGATAGAGCTCGTCCTAGCAAAGATGGCTCTGGCAGCACCTCTTTGGTAGTTGAAGGTTTACGCCAACTTTCTGATGCCAAAGCGTCCCTCGGGCTCTTAACCCTTCATGGCGTTTTTAATAGCGATAACTTGGATCTTATTTCTGCATACAACTTCTATCAGAAGCTGAAGGCCGATCGTTACGAGTTCACGTACTCGGTGGCAGAAAATGATGATGACAGCAATCGACTCTTTGTTGAGCAAATGAATTTGATCGCCAAAACAGCCTTTGCGGCTGGGGGCGAAAAAGAGCTTCGTAAGATCGGTATCTTTGATCAGTATTTCTTCGCTTTGGACAACCAACAGCAAACCGAAAATTACTGCGGCGCTGGGAAATCCTTTTTAATGGTGGATGCAAAGAACAATCTTTACACCTGCCCCTGGGAAGTGGGCCACAAAGAGGAGCAAGTGGGGCAGGGGGCCGAGTTGAATTACGATCAACTCGCTCAATACCAAGCTCCCCTGGTCGAAAAAAACAACTGCCAAAGCTGCTGGGCGCGATTCCTGTGTGGCGGTGGTTGTATGTTTATTCACAAGCAAAGTACGGGAAGCAAACATCGCAAAGATGGCCAATTCTGCTTTCGCACTCGCAGCTTGATCGGAACCGCATTGTTATATTATAAATTAAGCAGGGTCGCCTGCTAAAGAGGAACATATGAAACAACAAAAACACATTAAAAAGATCAAACCTCTCAAGCCCGCTCTTCCGAATTCACAAATCGCAGGACCTGGCACAGGCGGAACCGGCGAAGGCTGCATTCCTGTTCGCTAAACAGAAACACTTCATTTTGAAATAGGATTTATGGCTCTTCCTCCCTCCCTTGAAGAGAACACAGCCTCCTCCCCAAGAGGGGCTTACAAAGCTCTTATTTTGCGAATCACTTTCGCATTGGGGATTTCTTTTCTCATCGCGCAGACAAATCTGGATTATATCGAGTCTTACCTCTATGACTTGCGCGTTCGAACTAAACTGATCAACCCCACGTCCGAAGCCATTGAGTTGATCTATATCACCCCCCAAACGGTGCAACTTTTCAAAGGCATTCCTTCCGCCAAAGAGCAAGAGGCTCTTCTGAAGAAGCTCATCGCAGAAGGAACTAAAGCCATCACTTATGAGTTTGATCTTTCGGAAGTCCCCGGCAGCACTCAAGAAAAAAACAACTGGGAAGCCAGCCTGGTCGCTCACCGTAATGTTTTTGTCGCGGGCAGAACAACTCCCCTGAAGGGAGAAGAGAAACAGCTTTTCCTGCAAGATCCTCTTGAGCAAGTTTCTTTGTCTCCCGCACCAAAGACATCCGATCTGGTGAACTTTGCCAAAGACGGCGTCACTCGTCGTATGATTCTCACTTATCAAGATCGCCCTCTTCTTCCGGTCTATCTGGCAAGCCTCATTAATCCAGACGTCAAAGACATCCATAAGATTCGTGGCCAGTTTGACTTCTATGGAACTGATCAAGCCTATATTGATTTTCACCCGGCAAGAAGTTATCCCTCCGTCTCTTTTGAGGATGTGCTATCGGGGAAGGTTCCAGCTGCGCGATTTAAAGATAAAATTGTTCTTATCGGAACGGATCTTGGCTTAAGTGAAGCGGAATACATTCTGAGTCCTTACAGCCGCGATGTCACTTCGATGACCCGTATTGAACTGCAAGCCAACACCATTGATACTTTGATTCGCAATTCAAGCCCGGTTAAAACGCCTAAATTCATCAGTTGGTTGTTTATTCTACTCGCCTCCCTTCTAACGACTCACGTGGTGCTGACCCTGAAGCCGACTCGGGGCCTTGTAGTTCTGGGTGGCACCATTGCTGGCTTCGTCGGCCTTTGCGCTTTAAGTTTTTGGCTGATGGGTTGGTGGCTCCCGATGGCGGCCCCTCTTTTGACGATCTTCTTGTGCTATTACTTCTTTATTCCTTACCGCTTGATTGTCGAAAATCGTCGCAGTTGGGAATACTACCAAAAGAATAAGCTGCTGAGCCAAGTCGAAGAACTTAAGACCAACTTTATCTCGATGATGTCTCATGACCTCAAGACACCGATTGCGCGCATCCAAGGCATGACCGACATGATTCTGGCGGACCCGGTCACGTTGAGCCCCCAACAGCGGGAGGCCGTCGATACCATCAAACATTCGTCTGATGACCTCTTGAAGTTCATTAATGCCATCTTAAACTATGGAAAAATTGAAAGTCAGGGCGTTCAGCTTCATCTGCAAAGCAAGGATATCAACAACCTCCTTCAAGAGGTGATCCGTAAACATGAATTCCTTGCAAAGGTGAAGCGCATTCAAATCGTCTCTGAGCTGGAACCTATGTTTCCCGTTCCTGTGGACGCGGACCTCATGAAGCAAGTCTTCTCAAACCTCGTCGAGAATGCGATTAAATACAGCCCTGAAGATACTAAAATTCTGGTGACCAGCGAAGAAACCCCAAGCAAAGTGATCGTCCAAGTGGCCGATCAAGGGCCTGGGATCCCCTCGGATGAGCTCCAGAACATCTTTATGAAGTTTTTCCGTTCTAAGAACGTTAAAAGCTCTCCCATCAAGGGATCGGGGCTGGGACTATATCTGGCCAAATATTTTACAGAACTTCACCGGGGACGCATTTTTGTAGAATCTTCCCATGGTAATGGTTCCACATTTACGGTAGAACTACCAATCGAGCAAGGGGGTACACATGCTTAAGGTTTTGGTTGTAGATGACGATCAGGGCTTAAGACTCTCGGTGAAATCGGCACTCGCCGTCACCCAACGTTTCGAAGTCGATGAGGCTTTCGATGGTGTTAACGCCATGGAAAAAATCAAAGGCAGCGACAAGAAATACGATCTTGTCATTTTGGACGTTGATATGCCTCGCATGAACGGACTGGAAGCTCTTCGCCAAATCAAAGAGTTCGACCCCGGAATCATCGCTATCATCATGACAGCGCATGCAACCTTGAATGATGCTATTCAGGCCGTAAAGGACGGAGCTTACAATTACCTGCAAAAGCCCGTTAGCAGCGACGACCTCTTGCAACTCATCGATAAAGCCGTCAACGCGCACAATTTGATTTCAAATATTGCGGCCTCGGCCCCTGTTATGGTCGAAGCGGGTCGTAAGATCATTGGTCACACCTCGCAGATGCAGAAGGTGTTTAATATCATTCATCGTCTTGCCAAGGTCGAAACACCTGTTCTTATTCGCGGAGCCTCTGGAACTGGAAAAGAACTTGTGGCAAAAGCCATTCACTACAATTCCGCTCGTAAAGATGAAAAGTTTGTGGCGATCAACTGTTCTGCCATCCCCGAGAATCTTTTTGAGTCCGAGCTTTTCGGTCACGAGAAGGGCTCTTTCACGGGAGCAGACCAACGCAAAATCGGGAAATTCCAGTTTGCTGAAGGCGGAACTTTGTTCTTGGATGAAGTGGGCGACATGCCTCAGTTGATGCAGGTTAAAATCCTGCGTGTCTTGCAAGAGAAAGTGTTCACACCCGTCGGCTCCAATCGGGAATTCCCAACCAACGTGCGCATCATCGCGGCCACCAACCGCCCTTTGGAAGACATGATTAAAGCGGGTTCATTCCGCGAAGATCTTTTCTATCGCTTGAATGTCGTACCTATCTTCTTGCCTGCTTTGGCGGAACGTAAAGACGACATGGAACACATGGTGAACATCTTTATTAAAAAATTCAATCAGGCCCACGGCAAACGCATCAATGGAATTGCTCCTGATGCGATGGCGGTCCTTAAAAAACATGCTTGGCCTGGAAATATCCGCGAACTTGAGAACGTGATTGAGCATGCCTTCGTGTTGGAAATGTCGAACATCATCACCATCGCATCTTTGCCAGAGTCACTTTTGATCGCCACAGGCACGAACTTGATTGATGTGCCTCCTCTCATCGAAACAGCCCACAGTGTCGCGGCTGTTGGTGTCAGCTCTGCAGCTCAAGCTCACGCGGGTTTAGCAGATGAAGATGACAGCGATTTAAGTGCCGACGCCGAGGACCTGGACGCAGAAGAAATTGTTCCTTACTCTGGATCTGAGAATTTAGATTTCAATGCCCAAAAGGAAGCTTTTGAGAAAGAATTTATCATCAAAGCCCTTAAAACTTTCCGTGGACGCATTAATCAAACCGCTCTGCACGCGAACATTCCTAAAAAGACTCTTCTTCGCAAGATTGAGAAATACGGGATCAACGCGAAAGACTACATCAACTAGATGTTCTCTGTTTAAAAATAATTTGGAGCCCATCACTTGCAACAAGATGATGGGCTTTTTTTTGTAAACTCCCAGGTCTGAAAAAATCAAACGTGATTAAAAAATCAAGAAAAACTCTTTCTCTTTTTTTCGTTTTTCGCGTTGCCTCTAGTTTTGTAATCCTCCCCACGCCCCGCTATCTAGAGATGCCCACTATTTGAGCAGTGATTGTTTGGATTTTGTTATGAGTCTACATTGACTCGTCGTAATGGAGTCTGTAAGTTTCAGTCCCTCACCGCCGGAGACTTTAATTAATGACCATGAACCCATTGCCGCCACAGGCTTACACGAAAGAGACTTTGCTCAAAGCCTACCAATGGCTTATGAATCAAAACTCTTCGATTAAGGAAATGGCGACGACTCCAGATATCTTGGTCAGTCTTTATTTGAAGGCCACTCGCGATGGGGACAGCGCCCTTGAGCGTCCGAGCATTCAGAATTTCAAAAATGAGCTGAAGAGCCTTGCCGGAATCATGGGTGAACTTGATCGCCCCCAGGCGACGGTTCCGCCGATGGTCACGATCCAAGCGGCACCCTCTCACCACCAGCCTCCTCCTCCAGTCCAGACCGCCAGCCCGACTCAGACTCAGGTTTCCTACACCGAGAAAACAGTGACAGCCATGACTCGCAATACAGACGTCATGGAGCTCTTGGATTCTTGTAGCAAAGGCATGATTCACGAAGTCAAAGAAGAGTTTAATCTGAGCTCGGATCTTGAGGCTTTGCGTATGCTCATAAAAATTGGCTATAGCCGCTCAAAAAATCTGCTGGGATAGGCTGGCTCATAGCCCTATCTCTCGGAAATCATTTAAAATAACTAAAAAAATAAGATATACTGCCCACTTTAGACCGCTGCTTCAAAAAGGCAGTAAGTTGTAAAATTATTTAGAGCTGATGAAGAGGATCCAAATACAAGATGGAGGACTTTTTCATCCGCCGACTAGAGGACGAGCATGACTGCAACCCCTGACTACAAGTCTACGATCCGTTTGCCACAAACTGAATTTCCCATGAAAGGGGACCTTCCCCTGAAGGAACCTAAAATCATTCAGAACTGGGAAGAAAAAAAGATCTACCAAAAAATGGTGGCAAAGAATGCGGGCAAAAAAAGATTCGTTCTGCCTGACGGCCCTCCTTACGCTAATGGTGGTATTCATTTAGGACACGCGCTGAATAAAACTTTGAAAGACGTGATCATCAAATACAAAAACATGCGCGGCTTACAAACTGTGTTCATTCCTGGCTGGGACTGCCATGGTCTGCCGATTGAACATAAAGTTCTGAAAGATCTTCAGGCAAAAAAAATCACAAAGACAGATCAAGAGATCTTGGCTCTTTGCCGTGAAGAAGCTCAGAAGTGGGTCGGCGTTCAACGTGAGGACTTCCGTCGTTTGGGCATCTTGGCGGACTGGGAAAATCCTTATCTCACAATGCAACCCGCTTACGAAGCTGAAGAGGTGCGTGAGTTTGCGCGCTCTTTCCAAAAGGGTCTTATCTATCGCGGTGTTAAACCTGTTTATTGGAACTGGGTTTTGAAAACGGCGTTGGCTGATGCGGAAGTGGAGTATCACAACCACAAGTCTCCATCCATTTACGTCAAGTTCCCTATCACCGATGCCGCAACTTTGAAGAAGTTAGGAAATCCAAGCAAGCCGACCAACATGGTGATCTGGACAACAACCCCTTGGACTTTACCTGCCAACACGGGAATCGCTTTGCATCCGGAACTTGAGTACTCTGTCTATGACGGTGGTGCTGAAAACTATGTGATCGCCAAAGGACTCAAAGAATCTGTTGAAAAAGACACGGGCCTTGTTTTGACCGAAGGCTTTACGTTCAAAGGTGAAGATCTTGAGTTGGGAAAAGCCCGTCATCCTTGGATTGATCGCGACTCAATCATCGTTCTTGGTTTGCACGTCAGCCTTGATGCGGGTACTGGTGCTGTTCACACGGCTCCGGGCCATGGTGCGGATGACTTTAAAGTCGGCCTCACCTACAAGCTGCCTATCCTCAATCCGGTGGACGATGCGGGGCTTTATACTGATGAGGTTCCTGAATACAAAGGTATCAACATCTTTAAAGCCAATCCTCTGATCGTTGAAAAACTGAAAGAGAGCGGCCATCTTTTAGCGCACAAAGAGATCGAACACAGCTATCCGCATTGCTGGCGCTCGAAAGCTCCGCTTATCTTTAGAACGACTCCGCAGTGGTTTATCGGATTGGATCTTGAAGGATCCAACATCCGCGCAAAGACTATGAAGGCAATTGATGGAATTAAATTTGTTCCGCAATGGGGGGAGGCGCGCTTCCGCTCTATGATGGAAAACCGTCCCGACTGGTGTTTGAGTCGTCAACGCCTTTGGGGTGTACCGATTCCTGTATTCACTTGTAACGCCACCAATGAAACTTTGGCGGACTTTGATGTGATGATGAAAGTGGCGGATGTGATTGAAGCGGAAGGAGGCATTAGCGCCTTTACTGCAAACGATCCGACGAAGTTCATTTCTGCTGAGGCGATTGAGAACGCTCGAAAGAAATCGGGCAACCCTCAATTTGGCACTCAAGGCTTCCGCCATGGTCGTGACATCTTGGATGTGTGGTTTGACTCCGGCGTCTGTCATGCGGCTGTTCAAAAAAAGCGCGAAGGCATGGGCTTCCCTGCAGATTTATATCTTGAGGGCAGTGACCAGCATCGTGGTTGGTTTAATACGTCTTTGCTTTCCTCCATGTGCACAAACGGAGAAGCTCCTTTTAAAGCGCTTCTCACACATGGATTCACTTTGGATTCTCAAGGGCGCAAGATGAGTAAGTCTTTAGGCAACTCTGTGGAGCCTCAAGAGGTTTCATCTAAGAGTGGCGCCGAGATCATTCGTCTTTGGACTTCTTATGGGGACTACGGCAAAGACATGTCTTGCGGCAAAGCCGAGCTGGATCGCGTGACAGAAACCTATCGCCGTATTCGCAACTCCATGAGATATCTTTTGGGCGCGACCAGCGACTTTGATCCCGCTAAAGATATTGTCCCTTATGAAAAACTGACTTGGGTTGATAAGTGGGCGCTTTCTCGTTTGGCTTCTTTGCACAAAGAAGTCACTGAAGCTTACGACAACTATGAGTTCTACAAGATCTATCATGCGCTAAATATCTTCTTCACCGTGGATCTTTCTGCAACCTACATGGACGTCTTGAAAGACCGTCTTTACACCTGGAAACACGACGGCGTTCCTCGTCGCGGCTCTCAAACCGTCCTTTACTACATGGCCGACTACTTGATCCGCATGATGGCGCCAATCCTCAGCTTCTTGGCGGAGGAGTCTTATGGTTATTTAAAAGCGGACCCTAAAGCAGAATCGGTCTTTTTGCTGGATTACCCCGAGGTCCCAGCGCAATGGACAAATCCAGAAATTGCAGCCAATTTTGAGGAGTACCTCAAAGTTCGTGGCGATGTTCAAAAGGTTTTGGAAGGACTGCGCACTGAAAAAGTCATCGGCTCCAGCCTGGAAGCCAAGGTGATTGTTCATTCTGAGGGCGAACTATTTAAAAAGTTGCAGAATTATGCGGATCTGAGAGAATTCCTCATTGTTTCTGATGTGGAACTGAAAAATGGACCTTACAAAGTCGAAGCGGTCAAAGCTTCGGGTGAAAAATGCGTTCGTTGCTGGGTTTACTCGACCGAGATCAGTCAAGATCCGAAACATCCTGGAATCTGTCCGAAATGTGTTGAGGCATTATCATGAAGAAAAAATACATCTGGCTTTTGCTTATTTCCGGCCTTTTAGTGGCTTTGGATCAACTAACGAAAGTTTACGTTCATACGCACTTTCACTTGGGAGAATCCGTTTCTGTCATCCCTAATTTCTTTAACTTTACTTACGTTAGAAATTTCGGGGCAGCTTTCGGGTTCTTGGCAGAAAGCCATCCGTCTTTCCGCGAGCTGTTTTTCCTGTCTATGCCACCCATTGCATTGGTGATCATTTTGGGAATTCTTCGCAGCGTGAAGGATGATGACACAAAACAAATCATTGCTCTTTCAAGTATCTTTGGGGGCGCTATTGGAAACTATATTGATCGTTTGCGTTTTCGCTACGTGATCGATTTCTTGGATTTCCATCTCTACAACCGCTGGAGCTGGCCCGCTTTCAATATCGCCGATATGGCCATCGTCGGCGGGGTCGGGCTCTTGCTGCTCTTGATGTTCATTGAAAATCGAAAAAAGGAAACAACGGAAGGCGCTGCATAAGCGCCTTTTCTATTTGTTGGGAATGTTCTTACGAAGTTTACGCTGAAGACTTTGACGATGCAGTCCTAATTTTTTTGCCGCCTGAGTGATATTTCCGTCCGAGGTCTGCAAGATATAGTCAATGTACTCACGCTCCATACGCGCTAAAGAGATCTCTTGATCCGGGACTTCATCGTCTGTCGTCTGTTCTAAGAAGGCTTTCAAAATCATCTCAACCGTTACCGGCTTGCTGATAAAGTTGTGGGCTCCTAACTGCATGGCCTTTACTGCCGAAGCCACACTTCCAAAACCACTCATCATGACGACCTTTACATGAGGTCGCTTTGCCTTGAGTTCGCGCAAAAAGTCCAAACTATTTTCAGAACCCACGCGAAGATCCAACAAAGCCCAATCCCATTCCTGCAACTGCGACAAGGGGGGTGTTTGCGCGAAAGCCGTCACCGTAAGACCGCGCTCTTGCAGTTCTTCAGTCAGAACTTCACGAAGGCCTTTGTCGTCTTCAACAAGTAATATCTTGATTCCTTTGATATCGGTCATAACTCCTCCAAAGGCAGTCGCACTTGAGCGGTCGCGCCCAGGCCTGATGAATTATTGAATATTTTAAATTCGCCGCCCGCCGCCTGGGCCATCATTGACGCCGAATAAAGTCCCAGACCATTTCCATCCTCTTTGCTGGTGACAAAAGGCTCTCCCAGTCGAGAAAGGATTTCTTGCGAAAGTCCTTCGCCTCGATCTGTCACTTCAAGCACAATCCAGGAATCTTGCTTAAAGAGTCGCACATAAATTGTCGCTCCTCGCGGGGAAGCTTCAAAGGCATTATCCAAAAGATCAAAGAATGTTTGCGAAAAAGCCAATACCTGCAAACGACAAGGCAGGGCTTCGTCCATGAAATATCTTTCGATGTGCACAGGCTCGTTTTCTTTTTCCCAGACCTTCAAAAGATCCATGGTGAGTTTTTCAACCTCCACTCTTTGCAGTTCTGATTGTGACGAGCGAGAAAAGACGGAAGCCATATGTTGAAAAACCCGAACACACTCATCTAAAGAGCTTTGAGCTTTCTCAAATTCTTCTCGCACCGAAGGTTCGTGGACTGACAACTTTCTGAGACCTCTTTCCATGCGTAATTTTAAAGAGTTCATGGGCGTCGCCAACTGATGAGAAAAACCCGCCGTCAACGCCCCTAGGGCTTTCAGTCGGTCGGCTTGATGTTGGCGATCCTGCAAAAGCCGAATTCGCTGTTCATTTTCCTGAAGGACCCGGGAAAAATAGTGACTGACAAACCACGAGGCCGTGATCAAAACCCATTGCGAAAGAAAGCTCAGAAACATTTCCGAAGTATCGACCGCAACTGTGACTCGAGAATCAAGATACGTTTCAAACTGCAAAAGCCCCAACAAGACGAGAACGGTGAAGCCAAACGTATAGGAGGCACGCTGGCGCAACAGCATACCGCCTAAAAACGAATGAATACATAAGATGCTCACGAAAGGATTGTTGGCAGAGCCGCTGACAAACAACAAACCCACTGCCGCCAAAAGATCCACCCACAAATGCACCAAGACGTGCTTGGGTTTTACTGCATCTTCCCGAGGCCATAAACCCTGTGACAGAACATTGAAGACCGCAAGAAGCGCCAGCACCGCAATAAAATAAGGAAGATCCTTATTCTGAAGATACCCCCACTTTAAAAGCGGCAGGGTCCCCAAAATAAGGCACGCAATAGCAATCCAACGAAAACGAATGAGTCCTGGCATGGCTCCTTCATAGCGGACGCCCCTCGTCGCCGCAACAAGTCTCTGAGTGCCGCAACTCTTCGCTGCATTTTAAATGCAAATTACTTGCATCAAAAAAGGGGGCCTGCTAGAAGACTCCCTCAACAAGGAGAACTCCCCATGAGAAACGCACTTGCTCTTGCCACTTTGTTCACGGCGCTGATTTGTTCTACAGCCTTCGCGGACAATGTTTTACAGAATATTCAGACCTCTGCGGCTCTCGATTTCGTAGCCCCTTTTCATTTCGAAGAGTCTGAACAAAATAAGCTTGAGCTTCGCGCCGCAGAACTTTTTTTCTTCGGCCCTTTGGACTCCACGTTCGACGGGACCCTGAATGTCGCGGCTCACAACGAAAATGGCGAGTTCATTCTGGAGGCTCAGGAGGGGTATATCAGCTCTCACAAACTGATCCCCTCTTCTCATTTTAAAATTGGAAAGTTCTTCCTTGGCGTGGGACTCTTGAACCAGTTCCATCAGCATGACTGGAGTTTTATTTCAGGGCCTCGCGTACAAACTGAGTTCTTCGACAAAGAAGCCGTCGTTGATTCTGGAGGAGAGTTTACGACAGCTGTGCCTCTAAGCTCACATTGGGAGATCACGGGAGGCGTCACCAATGGATATACCTACGGACACGCGCACGATGCCGGAGAAAAACCACGAGTACCCACTCACTACCTTCACTCCGTGAGCAAAGTCGACTTCGGAGAAACCGGGAACTTGCAGTGGGGAGCCAATTACCTGGGAAGAACCGACGCCTACGGCGTGCAAACGCAACTTTATGGTTTTGATTTTCTCTTCAAAAAGACAGAGGCGCAAACACCGAGTGTCCTTCTGCAATCTGAAATCTGGTATCGCAATCTCAGTGCACCGGGAACCAGTGCCCGTGAAGATGTCGGCGCTTACTTCTTTCCGCAAGTTTCCCTCAGCGAACATCTTTCTGCAGGGATGCGTATAGACCTATTTTGGGAACTTTCTCGCACTTTTGAGAACAGTGGTGATCGGCAGGACAATTTAAACTATGCTCTGGTGCCCACGTTGACCTACAAACATAGTGAGTTCACCTTATTCCGCGCGGCTTACACTTACGATATGCAAACCTACAAAGGTGAAGCCGATCGTCTTAACCAAAGCATTGAACTCCAAATCGTAGCCCTTTTAGGAGAGCTTTGGCATTCTGAGCATCACTGATCCCCTGGGACCAACGAAGAACGGTTTTAGACAAAGAAGTAGTGGAACGAGGGCTGCGCTTCCCGTTTTTGACCGTCCACGTTGAAAAGACAAATCACTTCCGTGCGCACACCTTTTTTCACGTTGAAGACGGTCAGGTCGGCATTTTCAATAATCTGATGCAGACCTCGGCCCGCACCACCTTTGTTGGCGTTCATACTGCCAGCTAGGCCGTTATAACAACTTAAAAGATAATCAACAATGATCTCTTTCGTCAGAGACCCAAATGGATCTTTCACCGAAACCGCCAACAACACGCCGTCGCTGGCATACTGGAACTGAGACTGCTGATGGGTGTCCAACTGAATCTCTTCCTTACGGGAGATATGATTAAAGATGGATTTCCCTTGAGAGTCGACGGGGGCATCGTAAATGGCGTTCATCAGCATTTCTTCGGCCACGGTGTTCACTCGGTCTAAAACAGTGCTGCGAATTCCCATCTTCTTGAAGTAGCTAAAAAGTTCCTCGCGAAGCCCCTCACGCTGACTGGAGCGAGTCACCACGCGGGTTTGCACTTCCACTCCCCACGTCAGATACTTTTCAATTCCAAAAAGATCATTATTCAAAAGTTTGCTGAGAGCCGTCAGGACATATCGAATCGTGGCATTACGATCTTCCGCATCTCGCGAAATAATATGCTCCACAAAACGATTCGTTTCTAAAATCTTCAGGTTCCCTTGCACATCATGGCTGGTCAGCAAAACTGCATAGGGGGATGACTTCTTATCCTGAACTTCCTTGAGAACATCAACGCAAGCTTCTTCACAAAGAACAATGTCATATATATTGTCCGCGAGAAAGGCGCGACCCATTTCAGAATCATTGGCGATATCTAGCTGCACCCCCGTGCCCCCCAGAGCCATACGGATGGGAAGTTGTTGTTTTTTATCGGGTTCGACCAGAAGAACTTTTCCGCCACCACTTTTTTCAATGGCACTTTGCGCCTCATGCAGCTCGCGATTGAGAATTTCAAAGAGGCGCGCCTTTTCGTTCGTTCTCATGAGACGCTCGGTCAAAATAAAACAGTAGATTTGAAAGAGAAGCGCCTGAAAACGATCTTTGTCTTTTGGATGAACATGCGCGAAGTCTTCAGAACGAAGAACGAAACACTCTACCGGACTCAAGGCTTTGATGGTTGTTGAGGTGAGGTTCGATGTGATGACACTCATCTCGCCAAAAACTTCGCCAGCCGTTTCCAAAGTCGCAATGACTTCGCCCGCCAACGACACTTCCACCTTCCCGGATCGGAGAAAAAATAAGGAGCTGTTCTTTTTGCCTTCTTGAAGAATAAGACTGCCAGACGAAAACGATTCCGCATGAATCATGGTGGACGCCTGCAAAAGCAAGTCCTCACTAAAGGACTTGAAAAACGAAAAAGACTTAATTTCCTTAGCAATCTCAGCCGGATGCAATTTCATATGACATTAATTATGTAATCACTTGGGACTCCTTGACTAGAATCGTCTTGAATATTTAAGGGAATAAAAGAAAATTAAGTCTATCGTCGGTGTTTATGGAGGCGCTTTGTATCCAGTTATCCCAATCTCCCCAGCTTTTGGAATTCCGACCTATTATGTTGTTTTAAGCGTAACAATTTGTATCGCCCTGTTGTGGCTCACCCGTCGCACCGAGAGAATGGGTCTTTCGCGCACTCGCGCGCTCGACTTAAGTCTTATTATCCTGGTGACGGGTTTTATCGGAGGACGCCTCTTCCATGTTTTCTATGAAGACTTCGACTATTACCAAAAGGAGCCCTGGCATATTCTCGAGTTTTGGAATGGGGGGTTTGTCTTTTACGGGGGAGCCCTTTTAGCCGCCCTCTTCGGCATTTCTTTTTTGTATTTCAAACACCACGAGGACCTAGAAAGATATCTCGATTTGTTTGCGCCGATCATCTCATTTACTTATGCGGTGGGACGCATGGCCTGTCTTTTGGCGGGATGTTGTTATGGCCGTTTCTGCGAGCTGCCTTGGGCCTTGGAAGGACGCCACCCCACTCAAATCTACGCTTCGCTGTGGGAGCTCGGAGTTCTGATGATTCTTCTGGGCGTCGATAAAACATCCCCCTCTGAACGCAAGCCCCGTCGTCTGCAAAACCCCGGAAGTCTGTTCTATCTATGGATGGTTCTTCATGGCATCGGAAGATTTATGATGGAATCTTTTCGCGATGATTTTCGAGGACCTTCTTTGGGGCTTTCTATTTCAAGCTGGATCAGTTTGGCCTTGGTCGGCCTGGGGATCTATCTTCTATTCAGGAAGCCAACACACAGGCGCCCGACAACTCTCTCCTAATTGGCAAAGAGCCCCCTGCACGTAGCTGTCCATGCGGCATTGATCCGAAGGATATGTATTGCGAACCAGTGCGGAAGTGGCCCTCTCGGGAGTAAAAATATTCACCGGAGTATTTTCTTTGTAAGAGTATTTCTGCAAAACCTGAATCATCTCGACTCCGGCCTGCAGAGTCCTTGCGCAGTCACTATTTCCCCCGCACAACTTTTCAACTTGAGGATCCACCGCTGTCACGATCTCAGGATTCTCTTTGAGAAAACGTGGCAAACATTCTGACGCCGAATAAAAATCGGACTGTCCTTCGATGGAAGCCCAATCAGAACCAGGAATTGTTTGGCGAGGCTCTCCACCCAAAATATGTCCCAGCTCATGACAAAGGATAGCGGCCAAGGCCGCCTTCGTAACTCCCGGTGCGCGGGCCATACCACCCCACAAAGAAATCTGCATAAAGTGATCTTTCTTTTGCGCGAAGGCTGCAAAGTAGGGACTTTCCCATTCCTGGGGAATTATCAATGGCATTCCGGTTTTTTGATAAACTTGGTTGAAACTAAAAGACACAAACTTCCCAATAAGCTGCTCATAATCCGCGCGAGTCAGCGCCGAAACATTGGCGGACCCCACGGGGAGATAGAAGTAACCCGACCGATCCGACTCCTGCGCATTGACGGGTCGCTGAATCAAGGTCTTTGGCGACTGAAACATCACAACTAAAAGACTTAAAAGGAGACTTGCGATAATGAAGGGGAGAAGTTTTCTCAGTGCCATGGCCAGGGAACATACCATATCGACAAGCACTTACCCACTGTAATGATTCTAACACCATTGTCACAAATTGTCTCATTTTGAGACTCCCCTCTGAAACAACCCGAGGTGACACAAAATGGCTGCGCCTTGTATTTTTTAGACAGCTTTGCCGTGCTCAGTTTCGTTTAATCATTCTTCCACGAATGTGTTTATGTGGCATGACTCCTGAATTGCATAAGAAGTGAAGAAATTTATCGAGAGAGAGGTTTATTATGAAAAAGCTCATTGCATCTATTTTGGCGATTTATTCCGCCTTGGTGATGACAGGTTGTGGAAAGAACAATGATGGTGGCAATACAACCACCAACGTTGTTTGCCCTACTGGCACCGCCTGGAACGGCAGTGTTTGCGTGAATGGCTCTGGTGTCGCAGTCCCGAACGGCAACGTTCAGTATTATGACTACAACCGCTACTTCCAATCCAATGGTTGGGGCGTATCGACCGCAAACGGTGATATGACAATCGTCAATCAAGCCGCGTTTAAGACATTCCTTAAAGAAGCGATGGCCGTCTGTGACAGAAATATCTGGGGAGTTCAAGCCGGGTTGGCAAGCTGTGATGAGTGGGCCGCAGGCTCTTTCATGGTATCCTTTAGTACCAACTCAAGCCTTAAACCTTCCGTGCGCTTTGAAGCTTACCCAGCTCCCAGCTACTTTAACTGGTTTGTGAACTTCGGTATTGATGCTGGCGGTGTGGCCTTCAATCCTTTGGTTTTGAGCTCTAACAACACTTTCAGTTTGATCAATAACAGCAAAGGATTTGAAATCCGCGCTCAAGGGTCTTACTGGAATGGCGGTGGCTTGAGATTGATCCAAATCCAAGTTCTTCAAGGAACTTTGAATGACGGATACTTCACTTACGATCTTTACTATCCGCACAATAACGTAGCAACTAAGTTCGCTACTGGTAAATTTAAACGCTACTAAGCTCTGCGTCTTGCACTGAAGGCAAGACTCAGCAAAACTTAAAAGCATGACAGAACCTCAAGAAAAATCTCGACAAGTCAAATGCCCGCAATGCGGGCGTTTGACATTGTACTCAACTGAAAATCCCTTTCGACCTTTCTGCTCAGAACGCTGTCGTCTCATTGATCTTGGCGAATGGGCCAGTGAAGGATATCGAATTCCCGTGCGTGACTCTTCAAGTGATTCTTTAACTTCTGAAGAGGATGATCACGACGATCCTCACGAAGACAAACACTAGTGCGTCGTCTTCAAAGGCACACCCAGAGTCCTTTTCACATTTTGCTATTGACGAATATCTGATTTTGCATTTTTATGTGGATGTCATTGGATGACGAAGAGTTATCATCAAGATTTTTATTCACAACGACGGACACACAAAGGTGTCTACAAGAGGAGTTAACATGAACAAAGCACAACTCATCGAAAAAATCGCTACTGAAACAAAAGTTTCTAAAGCTCAAGCTGAAGCAATCCTTGATTGCGCAGTAGAAAACATCAAAAAAGCTGTTAAAAAAGGCGACGATGTTAAGCTTGTTGGTTTCGGTACTTTCACAAAAGCAAAGCGTAAAGCTCGCACTGGTCGCAATCCACAAACTGGTAAAGCGATCAAGATCCCAGCTGCTTGGGCTCCAAAATTCCGCGCTGGCGCAGAATTCAAATCAATGGTTAAGTAATCGTTTTTAACGATTCAAACCTTAAAAGGCGTCCTCATGGACGCCTTTTTTATTTTGTCTACCTCTAGAATGCTTCTTGCCTTCCTTTTTTAGTTCTCCAGTAGTAGCCTTTTTGTATGGCTCAATTTTCTCAAAAAATTAAAAGAATCGGTGTTTTTACAAGTGGCGGCGACGCTCCCGGAATGAATGCCGCCATCCGCGCCGTAGTACGCGTCGGAATCGCGCAAAATCTTGAAGTTTACGGCATTCAAAACGGATATGTCGGCATGATGGAAAATAAGATCCATCCCCTTCAATTGCGTGACATGGCAAACATCATTCAACGAGGCGGCACCATCCTTAAAACCGGCCGCTCTGCAGAGTTTATGAAAGCCGAAGGACGCGTTAAGGCGGCCCAGAATCTCAAAGCAGCTCAGATTGATGCTCTTGTGTGTATCGGTGGGGACGGGTCTTTCCGCGGAGCTCATGCTCTTTGGGAAGAACATCACATCCCTGTCGTCGGCGTTCCTGGAACAATCGACAATGACATCTTCGGCAGCGACAAAACCATTGGCTTTGATACGGCGGTGAATACGGCTCTTGAAGCTATCGACCGCATTCGCGATACGGCCGCTTCGCATGATCGTCTTTTTATCGTTGAAGTGATGGGACGAAATTCTGGTTTCATCGCCTCTCACGTTGGACTGGCCGGAGGCGCTGAAGAAATATTTACTCCCGAAGGCAATACCACTGTCGAGAAAGCCATTGATCGAATCAAAGAAGCCATTGGCAGAGGAAAAACCAGCAGCATCTTAATCACCGCCGAAGGCCAGAAGCCAGGACGGGCTTATGATTTGGCCGATGCCATTCGTAAAAAATCGGGGATGGATGCCAAGGTCTGCATTCTGGGACATCAACAGCGTGGAGGCTCCCCCACTGCCGCCGACCGCATTCTTGCCAGCCGCATGGGAGCGGCCGCCGTGGACTCTCTTTTAAAAGGCTACTGCGATATCATGATTGGCACTGAAGGCGAGCGTCTTGTCCAAGTTCCTCTAGATCTTGTGACGAAGAATGAAAGGAAATCCCAGTTGGATCTCCTCTCTCTGGCAAGCATTCTCGCGACATAGAGCTTCGCAAAAAAACTCTTTGTCGTTTTATCTTGACCTCAGATTTGTATGCTTGAATTCTAAGGAATATCCCAAGTTCCAAAGCAGAAATGAGGTCCCTATGAAACGCCTATTGTTGGCACTGGTCTTAGTGCTTCCCCTTCTTTCAGGATGCACAAAAAAAGAAAATGAAATCGTCATTGGTGAATATGATTCTTTGACCGGCAGTGATGCAACTTTTGGGTTGAGTACAAATAAGGGTGTACGCATGGCCATGGACGAGATCAATGCCACGGGCGGCATCAAGGGAAAAAAGGTCAGCATTATCACTTTGGACGATCAGGGTAAAAACGAAGAGGCCGCTGCCGCGACCACTCGCCTGATCACACAAAACCAAGTTGTCGCCATCATCGGCGGAGTGGCAAGTGGTCGCTCAAAAGCCGCCGCTCCTATCGCTCAATCTCACAAAGTTCCCTTTGTGTCTCCGGCTTCAACAAATCCCGACGTTACCAAAATTGGTGATTACGTGTTTCGCGTTTGCTTCATTGATCCGTTCCAAGGATTGGTGATGGCCAAGTTCGCGACAGAAAATCTAAAGTTGAAAAAAGCGGCGATCCTGCGTGACGTAAAAAATGATTATAGCGTAGGCCTTGCTGACGTGTTTGCAGCTGAGTTTCAAAAGCGTGGTGGCGAAATTGTTGCCGACCTCAGCTATCAGGCTGGGGATATTGATTTCAAAGCCCAACTGACACAAATTCGTTCTAAAAATCCCGACGGAATCTATATTCCGGGCTACTACACCGAGGTTGGGTTGATCGCCCAACAAACTCGTCAACTTGGAATCAAAGTCCCTCTCATGGGTGGAGACGGATGGGACAGCGATAAACTTTCTGAAATCGGCAAAGAGGCTGTGAACGGAAATTACTACTCGAATCACTACACGACGGAATCCTCAGATCCGGCTGTCACCGAATTCATCAAGAAGTTTAAAGCAAAATACAACGAAACTCCCGATTCAATGGCGGCCTTGGGTTATGATGCTACAAAAATCTTGCTGGCAGCTCTGGAGCGCGCTCCTGACTTGTCAGGAAAAGCGATTCGTGATGAACTGGCTAAAACGAAAGATTTCCCCGGCGTGACCGGGAAAATCACTTTGAATGAAAACCGTGATGCCGTAAAAAGTGCGGTGATCATTCAAGTTGACGGAACTAAGCGTAAGTTCATTACCACCATCACTCCATAAGGACGGTGCATGCAGGATTTCATTCAACATATTATCAATGGCGTCAGTCTTGGATCTATCTATGCACTGATCGCCCTTGGATACACAATGGTGTATGGAATCCTGAAAATGATCAACTTCGCCCACTCCGATGTCTACATGGTCGGAGCTTTCGCGGCCTACTATTTCGCTCGCTTCTTAGGAATTGAAAACAACCCTGGCATCGCGACTCTGATCACTCTTCTTGTGGTCGCCATGGTTTGCTGCAGCCTTTTGGGACTGGCCATTGAGCGCCTGGCTTATCGCCCCCTTCGCAAAGCTCCAAAGTTGAATATTCTTATCACCGCCATCGGTGTCAGTCTTTTTCTTGAATATTCCGGGCAGGTTGTTTTCGGGGCGGACCCCAAGGTCTTCCCGGAAGTGATGAAAGATTTCGTCCTTTTTAAAATCGGTGATGTTGAACTTAAATCTTTTGATATCACGGTTCTTCTTGTGAGCGTGATTGCTATGCTCGCATTGGAATTCCTTATTTTTAAAACAAAAATCGGTCGCGCCATGCGTGCGGTGAGCAGCAACGCTTCCGTAGCCAGTCTTTTGGGAGTGAATCCCGATCGCATTATCGCCTTTACCTTTATTGTCGGCTCCTCTTTAGCCGGAGTTGGCAGCGTCCTGGTCGGAATGAAATATCCAAAGATTGATCCTCTGATGGGAATGATGATTGGACTTAAAGCTTTCGTAGCCGCTGTGCTCGGCGGAATTGGCAATGTCGGCGGAGCCGTCTTGGGAGCCTTGATTATGGGGCTTTCAGAAGAAATGGTCGTGGCCTATCTTTCGAGTACCTATCGTGACGCTTTTGCCTTCGGCATCCTGATCATTATCTTAATTTTCAGACCTGCGGGCCTTCTTGGTAAATATTCGGTGGAGAAGGTCTGATGAAGTTTTTAAAAGCCCCCCTTCTGGCTATTATTGCACTCGCAGCACTGGGCCTGATCTTCAATTTTGGATTGAACGCCTACTTCCAACTCATTCTTTTATTCGCGGCCGTCAACTGCCTGATGTCCATGAGTTTGAATCTGGTCAATGGCTATACTGGGCAGTTTTCGCTAGGCCACGCCGGCTTTATGGCTTTAGGGGCTTACTTTTCGGCTTATGCGAACACTCACTGGGATTTACTTCCTGAGTCCGTCCAGGCTGTGGAATATTTCATTTACGCTTTGGGCGGAGGATTGTTAGCAGCTTTTGCAGGACTGTTGGTCGGTCTTCCCTCTTTGCGACTTAAAGGAGACTATCTCGCCATCGTGACGCTGGGATTTGGCGAGATTATTCGCGTTGCCTTGTTAAATATGGACTTCCTTGGCGGACCTCGTGGTTACTCTGGAATCCCAGGTTTTGGGTCCTTCCTTTTTTCTTTTATTTTCGCTTCTGTTTGGTTGGTGATTTGCTTCTTTACCATTTGGCGAGTCATGCATTCCACTTACGGTCGTGGTTTCCTCAGTGTGCGCGAAGATGAGATCGCCGCAGAGGCGATGGGAATCAACACCACCAGCATGAAAGTTCGGGCCTTTGTTTTATCCAGTTTCTTCGCAGGTGTTGCGGGCTCTTTGTTTGCTCACTTTACAAATTTCATCAACCCCTCTTCCTTCACGTTTCTGCAAAGTGTGAACGCGGTGATTATGGTGGTCTTAGGCGGCATGGGCTCAATGACGGGTTCTATTGTCGCTGCGATATTCATCACAGTTCTTCCAGAAGCCTTACGCCCCCTACAAGACCTCACCGGCGTCGATCTGCGTATGGTGATTTACTCTTTGTCATTAATTCTAGTGATGATCTTACGTCCTCAAGGACTCTTCGGAGACCTGGAACTTTCTGATATGTGGAGAAAATATGTCCGACGTTCTTCTTGAGGCAAAAAACATCACAATGCAATTTGGTGGCCTCAAGGCCGTCGACTCTTTGGCGTTTCAGGTTAAACAAGGGCAACTAGCAGGTTTGATAGGCCCCAATGGGGCTGGAAAAACCACCGTCTTTAATATGCTGACGGGAGTGTATCAACCGACCTCCGGCGCGGTTTTTCTTGAAGGCCAGTCTCTTCAAGGACTGAAACCCTACGAGATCTCCCATCGGGGTGTGACTCGGACATTTCAAAATATCCGCCTCTTTAAAGGACTCACGGTTTTAGATAATGTGTTGATCGCCGGCCATCAACATATGCGCTATGGACTTTTTGCTGCACTTTTGCAGACTCCGCACTTCCTTCAATCTGAAAAGGATTTGCACGATAAGGCGATGGAACTGCTTAAGATCTTCCACCTCGATACAAAAGCTCATGAGCCCTCGTGCTCTTTGCCTTATGGCGAACAACGAAAGCTAGAGATTGTGCGGGCCTTAGCCACCGATCCAAAAATTATTTTGCTGGATGAGCCTGCCGCGGGAATGAATCACTCTGAAACCCATCACCTCATGGAAACCATTGCCAAAATTCGTGACCAGTTTAAGTTGACGGTCTTGCTTATCGAACATGACATGAAGTTGGTCATGGGTATTTGCGAAAACATCATCGTCTTGGATCATGGAATCAAGATTGAAGAAGGCACTCCGCAAAAGGTTCAAGGTTCTCAGAAGGTGATTGAGGCCTATCTTGGAGTGGAGGAAGGCCTGTGAGTTCATCTCTTTTGACTATCGAAAATTTAGAAGTTTTTTATGGTTCTATCCAAGCCCTTAAAGGAATTAGTTTTTCCGTAAATACAGGAGAAATCGTTTCCTTGATCGGCGCCAATGGGGCAGGAAAAACCACCACCCTTCGTGCCATCTCAGGCCTTGTTCCTAACAAAGGAAACATCTCATTTGCGGGGCAGAACCTCAATGTGGTTCCCACTTTCAAGCGTGTCAGTTTGGGTTTGGCCCAGTCTCCGGAAGGGCGAGGTGTTTTTCCGCAAATGAGTATTTACGAAAATCTTGAGATGGGTGCTTATTCACGTACGGACAAAGCCCAAATCAAAACCGATATGGAAATGTGCTTTGAACTTTTTCCTCGCCTTAAAGAGCGCCTTTCTCAAATGGCAGGAACCTTGTCGGGCGGAGAGCAACAGATGCTGGCAATCAGCCGTGCCCTGATGTGCAAACCCAAGATGTTATTATTAGATGAGCCTTCTCTGGGCTTGGCCCCCTTAGTCGTCGCGCAGATTTTTGAAATCATTAAAAAACTGAACAAAGAGGGCATGACGATTCTTCTGGTAGAGCAAAATGCACGTATGGCTCTTAAGATTTCTCATCGCGCCTATGTTTTAGAGACGGGTCGCATTGTCATGCAGGATTCCGCCGAAAGTCTTTTAAATAATGATGAGGTCCGTAAGTCTTATCTTGGAATCTAAGAGGCTGAAACCCTCTCACGGGTTCCGAGCTGCATTTCAAGACATCTTTTGCAAAAGAACTTCAAATTCAGTTCCGTGCCCATCTTTGACAGGACTTCGCACAGACACCTTGCCGTCGTGAGCTTCGACAACTGCTTTCACGAAGGTCAACCCCAAGCCCATGCCATACTCGGAGCGGCTCTTATCGCTTCGATATAACTTTTGCCAGATCATCGCCTGCTCGTCGGGAGAAATGCCCGGACCTGAGTCCGATACTCTTAGGATCACATTTTCAGTTTGATTGATAGTCTCAATAGTCACTTCACCACCTGATGGAGTGTATTTATGAGCATTATCTAAAAGATTCGCAATCACTCGGCTGATCAATCGCGCATCCACCAGGGCCCAATCATGACTGTCGAGCTTTTGAATCACGCGAATGTCTTTTTCCTCGAAAGCCATTTCATAAAGGCTCATGATTTCTCGCACGAGATCACTGATGTATTTCTTTTCAAGCTTTAACTTTTTACTGCGGTTTTCAGCTTCTGTGATGTCTGTCAAAAGCTGCAAAAAGTTAAGAATCTTGTCTGAATTTTCATAACAACTTTGTAGCGCCTCACGGTAGGTCTCCACATCCCCTTCATTCTGCAAAGCCAACTCTGCTCTTCCCCGCAAACGCGTCACCGGAGTTCTAATATCATGGGCCAGATGGTCAAAGGCTTCTTTTAAACCACTGACGAGCCCCTCGATTTTATCGAGCATTTTATTGCAGAGAACTTTGAGCTCTTCCAATTCATCGTCGTTGCTACCCACGGGAACCCGTGTCGACAAAGATCCACTTTCGATTTTTTTCATCGAAGTAATCAATTCCCGAACTGGGCTGAGTGTTTTATTCGAGAGAAAAAGGCCTCCTAAAAATCCAATCAGCGCCACGGGCAAAAGCAGCCACCAAAAAATCTTTTGCAGATTTCGCAACTGCAGCCCCAGGCCCTCGGTACTTTTAGCTACGACAAGACGATTTCCATCTTTCAAGGTTCTTCCTAAGAAGACCACGGAATCAACTCCGCCCAGTTCTGGAAGAACAAAATCAAAACTGTGAGCTCGTTGGGAAAGAATCTCTGCCTTCACTGAATCAAAATCAGCCTTAAATGCCGGAAATGGTTCATGAAGGAATAAAAGATCGCCTCGAGGAGATAGAACTCCCACAAACAGGGAGGCATCTCGATCATAGTTCGGAACATACATAAAGTACTCGCGGAACTCTTTAAGACCACGAATCTCAATACGGTTCTGGTACTCCTCCAGTTTTGCCTGAAGAACCAACCGCTCCTGGCTTTGGAGAGCATGACTGATTTGGAAATAAAGAAAACTGAAGATGACCGTAGAGCTAAAAATCAGCACCAAAGAGTACGCGAAGGTCAATTTGGTGCTGATTCGGAAAAGCGTCGGCTTAAGACGACTTAAGAACATATCCTACACCTCTAACCGTATAAATGAGGCGTGTAGGGAAATCTTTTTCTAACTTGTTTCGTAAACGACATACTAATACGTCTACCACATTCGTCTGAGGATCGAAATCATAATTCCACACCTCTTTAAGAATGGTCTGTTTACCGATAATCTTATTGGGGTTGCTCATGAAGAGATCCAAAAGAACGAACTCACGCTCTTGAAGGTCCAACTTGCGACCCGCCCGAACCACATCACGATTCAAACGGTTGAGTTTCAGATCCTGAAACACCAACTGAGTCACTTCGGAGGCCTTTTGTGCCCGCTTCAGCAAATTCTTAACGCGAATCTGCAGCTCTGCCATGGCAAACGGCTTCGTCAAATAGTCATCTCCGCCCATGCTAAGACCTTTTAGACGGTCATCCAGCTCGCGCAGAGCACTCAAAATTAAGATAGGCGTATTGATCTCTTTTTCACGCAGAGATTTAGCGAAGGTATAGCCGTCCATCTCTGGGAGCATCAAATCTAGAACGATAATATCGTAATGATTTGCTAACGCCCTCTCATAGGCACGACGACCATTGGATTCTACTTCAACCTCACCCTCGAGTTCCCCTAGCCCTTGTTTAACGATCGTTGCAATTTCGTTATCGTCTTCAACTACCAAGCATCTCATTTGGAGTCACCTTTGTTACGTACGTGTTATTTGTGAGGCTAGGATATATCAGATTTGTTTCTAAACAAAAGTAGCAATTTTCATGTTTATAGGGAATTCCCTCATTATTGCAGACATTTAATCGACTGCCCGCCAGGCATTGCAAAGATGAAACCCAAAACCCCAGGAATCAGACTTGCTAGAAATAAAAAACAGGCTCCTGGTCAGGGAGCCTGTGACATGGTCTATAGGTCTAGTTTAGCGAAAATTATCTCTTAAGCTGAATAACCTCGTTCAAAAGTTCATCTGTCGTCGTGATTGTCTTCGCGTTGGCTTGGAAACCACGTTGATTTTGAATCATGTTCACGAACTCTGTTGCCAAGTCGACGGTCGATCTCTCGAGAGACTTCGCGAACAACTTTCCGCGTCCAGCAGCACCAGGTCCGCCCAAAGAAGCCGTTCCTGAGTCACGAGACTCTTTCAAACGATTGTTACCAACCTTGAAAAGAGCTTCTGGATTTTCGAACTTCGCCAGAGCGATCTGCGCGAGGTCCGCAGCTTGTCCGTTAGAATAAACTGCCGTCAACACACCTTCGTCATTGAATGACAATCCCGTGATTGTACCCGCCGCAG
Source organism: Bdellovibrio sp. (assembly GCA_019104905.1). Taxonomy (GTDB): domain Bacteria; phylum Bdellovibrionota; class Bdellovibrionia; order Bdellovibrionales; family Bdellovibrionaceae; genus Bdellovibrio. Next base: position 2,846 of record JAHRXB010000151.1, on the reverse strand, counting down.
CTCCGTCTTGATGCCAAGAGATCAAGTCTGAGTTCTTCCCGTACTGCTTCGTGCCGTCAAGACCCTTACCGCCGTCTTTAATAGCGTCACCGAAGTTCAACTTCACTTGTTGGTCTTGAAGAGCACCACCTTTGAAGTTGAAGTTTGTTTCAGTCGTTTCCTGGCTATCCAATTTTCCATCAACTGTGAATTTCAACTTACCCGCACAAACTTGTGAAAGGGCACCTTCATTACCACCGCTAATTTCCTTGCCATCAACAAGACCTTTGAATTCCCACTCACGGTCCGCTGTTTTATTGAAGAAGAAGCTCACCAAGTGTTTGTTACCCTGAGAATCGTACATCTCAACGCCTGTAGAGTAATGAGAAGTGGAATATGGATCCTTGATATCAAATTTCTTAGTCGCTTCCATGCGCGAATCTAAGTTCAAATCAAGTTTCAATTCTTTCGTTGCTTTTGCAGGGATCAAGGCGCGAGGGAATTTGATATCCGTCATTTTGTTAACGATATTACCTTTTTCATCTGTCGCGAAACCTTGAACTTTTTGATTGTCGTTAGTTACCAAGTAACCTTCACGGTCAAAGTGGAAAGATCCATCACGAGTGTAAGACTCGCCATCAGAACCTTTAACTTTGAAGTAACCGTCACCAGAAATCGCCAAGTCAGTGACTTTTTCTGTGGCGTCGATATTACCTTGAGTCAGAATAGGATTTACCGCACCGATCTTCACACCGCGACCAATTTGGTTACCACCAAGAATACCTTTTAGGTTTTTAGAGATGATATCTTGGAACTCCGCGCGGCTTGCTTTAAAACCGACGGTGTTGGCGTTGGCGATGTTGTCCCCGATAACACCCAAGGCTTCGCCTTGAGCAGTCATACCAGACACACCTGTGTAAAGAGATGAAAGAATACCCATGTGACCTCCATGTCGTTGGCGTCTTCAATCGGAATCCGCCGTTTGGAGGGCCTCCTCTGCGAGGACCAGCCCTAATATTTATTTTTTATTCCAGTCGCTTCTGCACCACGTCCGATGCTATCTGCGATTTGCGTTACAGAACCACTGTCGAATCGATGTTGGTGAATACGTTTTCTTTAAGCGCATTCTTGTCCATCACCGTCACAACCGTGTTGTTCTTCACGCTGACGATCAGTGCGGAGTCATTCATTAACACTAATGAATCCTTCGAACCTTTCGCCGCCGCTCTCGAAATGGCGTCTGAGAGTTTTGAGATGTCCTCAGGGCTATAACTTATTCCCCGAGTTCTCATACGCTCAATCGCGTGATTCGAGAACTTCACCCCTTCTGCAGCCTTGGCAAGGCCTTGCGGAGCCACCTGTCCAACATTCTGAGGCTTCATGCCTCCGAGGTTATTCAGAGTCTCCTTGAAGGAGGGTCCCGTGCCCAGATCCGGTTGTTTGACCTTCCCTGGTTGCTGCGGAACGAGTTGATCTAGAGTCTGTATCTTTTTTAAGTCCACCATTACTTCGCCGTCTCCTTAGCGATTCTTTCCATCATGTCTCGGGATAATCCCACCGTGTTCATGATATTAGATTTTGCTCCAGGAGCGGGAGTTGGTGAAGTCTTTTGTGACTCTACATTTCCCTCTTTTCCAGTTTGTCCTGTGGCATCATCCTTTTTCAAGTCTAGGTTTGTAACATCATTTACTTTCTGGTCGTTACTCATAAGACGAGGGTCTGTAATCTTCTTCACGTCAGAGAATCGAATCGCTTGTGTTCCTACGTGTAGAACAGGCCCTTCTCCAGAATAACTTACTCCCGTGATCACACCATCGAAATCCGTTTTGATCCCGATCTTCTTACCGTCAGAACCTTTGGCTTCTGCGATAAATTGATATTCCCCTGGAGCCGCTTTCATCGCCTTTTCATCTTCACCGTTCCAAGTCAGTTTATTTTCACCCTGCTTGAGACCTTTGAGATTGTAAGTACGAACAACATTTCCTTCCGCATCGCGCACTTTCACTGTCACTTCACTTGCCGACATTGGCAGCGTGAATTTGAAGTCGTGATCTTTATCATTCACGCCACGAATCACCTTCGAAGAATCCCCTGCCACAGCTTTGCCGATCAGATTCAGTGCTTGAAAATTCTCTGATGGCTTTTGGCCATTCTTCAACTCTTCAAGTGTTCTGTTCATGTTCTGCATCTGCTCAAGTGACGAGAAGTTCGCAAGCTGTGCGGCCATCTCATGACTCTTCATGGGATTTGTCGGATCTTGATTTTTCATTTGCGTGAGCATCAGCTTAAAAAATGCGTCTTTGTCCAAATTCGGATTTCCAGTAGCGCGCACTTTTTTTGAAGGATCTGTCCAGTTCGCATCGACAATTTTATTAAGAACTTCACCGACGTTTTCTCCGCCGACTTTATCTTTATCCAGAGCACTGACATTGGATGGACCTGCATTCTCCGCTTTCGTTTGCGTCGCACCGAATGCATTGACTCCTAATTTCGTACTCATCATTGTCATATCGACTCCTTCTTGCGCCTTAAGCTACCAAATTTATTCCGCTGCCTTTACCATCCACACTGCGTGTGCCCGCTTTACTTGCGGTCTCAATGGGCTGCAAAGGGTCTCGACGAGGATTTCCATAACCTTTGAGATTCGGCATCTCCGTGAAAGACTCTCGACGTCCTTGAGAACCAAAGTTTTCATTAAACTGGTTCCAAAATTGACGAGCTTGGTCTCTCTGGTTCTGACCGTTCATATTGGTCTGGTTTTGTGTCGCCGTATCCGCAGACGTTGAGTTCACAACATCCACCTTTACATTTTCCATCGAGAGCTTGTGAGCAGCAAGACTGGTTTTCAGTTCAGCTAGACTAGACTC
>JAHRXB010000085.1 GCA_019104905.1 Bdellovibrio sp. | reverse complement strand
CGAAGAACAGTGGCGTACTTTTGGCGATCTGAGTCTATAATTTTTTTGCGATTGTCCCCACTGAGGATTTTCTTACCTAAAAGTTCATTGAGGCGATGAACAAATACCAAATCAGTCGGGCACTCCAGCAAAACTGAAAGGTCCGATCCCAGTCTTTGCACCATAGCCGATCTTTTTTTGGATTGTTCGTCTGTTTTGTCGAGTTCGTCGGCAACTAGAATAGATCGGGTGCTCATCTGAGAATCTCCTTTGGCTATTTATGCTTAGTCATAACAGAGGATCGCAGAAAACTGAAATCAGTAGAGTCAAAAGAGGGCGAATAGCGCGTTGCTGTATTTCTTGGGATGCTGCGCCAGAGGAGGTGGGAGGGGTCAAGCGGGGATATATTGGCTCCCATGTGTGCCGCAGGGTTTATGACTCCCAACATACTTCATAGGTCAATATGGTGGTATTCCTAAGTTGAGCTTGGATAGATCATCACGGATGAGGTAAACAAGCTAGCAACCACAAAGGAGTGTTTATGAAAATCATGAGCGTCGTACTAGCAGCAATGGTCTCTTTCAGTTTCAACGCGTTTGCTGAGCAATCAGCGCCGGTAGAAAAAGAAGTTCAAATCGGTATCAGCGGGGTGTATGTGCCTGGCGGCTTTGATTCTTCTTCCGACGTCTTTGTTGTTGTAAACGGTATCTTCCAAAACGGATGTTACAAATGGAAAAGAGCGGATGTATCTCATCAAGATGCGTTCTCTCATGAAATCAAATCCATCGCTTCTGTCAGCCAAGGCATGTGCTTGATGGTCTTGATTCCGTTCCAAAAAGAAGTGCGTCTAGGTAAATTCGCTGCCGGCAAACACGTTTTGCGTTTTGAAAACGGTGACGGAACTTATCTCGAAAAATCATTGATCGTTGAGTAATAAACTCAACCTTCGTTGGTCACTTTGGGGGTCCGCATAAGGGCCCTCAGTGATTTGATGGGCACCGACGGCAAACGATGATATAAGTAGAGATAGGGGAACGGTCCATGAAAAAGCTTATTTTTATTTCATCTTTGTTTCTTGTGTCCTGCGGTGGAAAAAAAGATCTTCAATCCATCGAATGGCGAAAGGGGGATTCCCTCGCGCCACTGCAAAGTCTCAGCGAAGTGGACCTCGCCAAACCTTCTAAACTCCAGTCTCTTCATGAAGTCGTCGAATTCCGGGAACAGAACGTTCAAGGCATCGCTGTTGAAAATAGCTTTGTTAAAAATCTGAAGGATCAATCCGGTGAAGAGGTGCTGGTTCGTGCCTCCATTTCCTTGGAGGAAGAAAAACTGAATAAGCTGAAGCTCGAAGAATTTGCCCAGAAGAAAGATTCTATTGCAAAAGATCTTCAAGCAGCATTTCCGATTTTCAGGAAGTTCGCTCCTGAAAAAATTGAAACAATCATTGCACACCGACGGGGCTTCTATGAACCCTTGTGGCGTGTGGTGTATTCCGATCAAAAAGGTGTTCCCTGGGAAGTTCGCCTGAATAATCACCTTCAAGTGCGCGGTGTGAAGCGGGTGGGTTCGCAATTCCATGATACTGTGGCTTACATCTTTCCTAAAGGTCCGAGGAAAAGCCAAATCCAAGAAGTGGTGCTGAAGGGGTTGATGACTCAGCCGACTCTGTCAAACTCTCGACTGCTGGTCAGCTCGCAAGCCTCTGCAAAAATTGTGAGTGTGACAGATCCACTTAAGTTCAACCCTCAAGACAGTCGTTTTGATCAGGTGCAGGTCTTCTATTTCTTGGAAGAATCCCTGAAGTGGTTTGAAAATAGACTTAACATCAAGATTCCATTTCAAATTCAGGCAGAGGTTCATGTTGGGGCTCCCGATAAGACAAACTCTGCTTTTTACTATCAAGGAAAAATTCGTATCGGCGCCGGGGATGACGAGACTTACTCGCACATTCCTCAAGATCCATCGATCGTGATTCACGAAAGTGTTCATGCCTTGGTGGATGCCGTGGCTCGCCTTCCTTATGAAGGGGAAGGGGGATCTCTGAATGAGGCCTTCGCGGATTTCTTTACTGCTTTACAGCTTAATAACCCCAATATGGGCGAAGCGGCCTATCTGAAAGGTCCTTTCCGCCGTTCGTTGGTGAATGATTATAAGCTCTCGGATAAAAACGGGGGGCTATATCATGACTCTGGGATCGTGAGTGGGACTTTATGGTCGTTGTCGACTCGTTTGGGTGCCGAGAAGGGGCGACAGTTGGCTTTGCTGACTTTGAATCGTCTGGTCCCCAGCAGTGATCTTAAAGATTTTGGTTCCACTTTGAGAGACGTCTTGCCACTTGTCTTAAACTCTGAAGAAGATCTGGATGCGGCACGTGCGATTGTCACAGAGAGGGGCTTCTGATGATCTCCAGTGCGATCTTAGGATTATGGCTATTCACCAGCTTGATTTATCAAGGTGAGTCCATGCCTTTGCCGAATCCCGCATTGAAGATTCAATATCAGTTCGAAGACACAGGACTCAACACTCTTCGCTATCATCGCGAAGGGGAGCAGGGATTTTGTGAGCGTCGCGCGGTCTACGAGTTCGCCTCAGGAAAACTCGTGCAACAAGTTGTGTGGGTGAATCCACAAAACGCCATCTGGTGTGATCAGGATGTAGACATGCGCCTGGGTTATCAGAGTTGGACTGAGGCCTGGTTGAAGGACGGAAAGTTGCATCTTGTGATTCAGATGGGCGAAGAAGATCTCATCTACGTTTGGGAAAAACAAAAAGAGTCTTCGCTCTAGTTTTCTCTTCTATTTTTCATTCTTATTTTCATTGTTGAACGACACTTGCTCTGAGTGAGATATCCATGTCAATATCATTCCTGACCGATGTGTCACTGAATGCTAGGAAGGATATTATGGCTCAGTTTGTATCTGCACAAGAAGCTCTTAAAGTTGTTAAATCCGGAAATAATGTTTTTATTCAGACTGCGGCGGCAACACCACAGCAGTTGGTGAAAGCGCTGACGGCGCGAGCCTCGGACCTTCGTGACGTAAAAATCTATTCTATTCACACCGAGGGCGACTGTTCCTACGCTCACCCTGATTATGAAAAGAGTTTTGAGATTCACAGTTTTTTCAATGGTCACAATCTGCGTTCGATGCGTAAGAATATCAATCCCACGTTTGTGCCGATTTTTTTGAGTGAGATTCCGTCTCTTTTCTACAATGGCATCGTGCCGTTGGATGTGGCGTTGGTGCAGGTGTCTCCACCAGACAAACACGGCATGTGCAGCTTGGGGCCTTCTGTGGATGTGTCCCTTTCTGCGGTACGAACCGCGAAGACCGTGATCGCGCAAGTGAATCCCAAGATGCCGCGCTCTTTTGGTGATGCGCAGATTGAATTTTCAAAAGTTCACTTTGCTGTTGAGGTGGATGAAGAACTTTATTTGGCAAGTCCTGCAGCGCCCAGCGCTGTTGAGCTGCAGATCGGAAAAAATATCGCCGCCTTGATCGAAGACGGTGCGACTTTGCAGATGGGGATCGGTGCGATTCCCGATGCCACACTGAAAGCGCTTACCGGACACAAAGACCTCGGCATTCATACAGAGATGTTTTCTGACGGCTTGGTGGACTTGTATAAAACAGGTGCCGTTACGAATAAATATAAGACCCGTATGGCGGGAAAAATTGTATCAAGTTTTGCTTTGGGTTCACGCAAGACCTATGACTTCATCGATAACAATCCGATGGTCATTATGATGGACGCGGCATACACCAACGATACACACATCATTCGTCAGAATCCCAAAGTGGTCGCGATCAATAGTGCCATCGAAGTGGATTTGACGGGTCAAGTGTGTGCGGACTCTATCGGAAACCGCATCTACTCTGGCGTGGGCGGACAGATGGACTTTATGCGAGGCGCGGCTTTGTCTAAAGGTGGTAAGCCCATCATCGCGTTGCCATCGACGACTTCCAAGGGGCAATCCAAGATCGCACCTTTCCTGAAGGAAGGGGCCGGAGTGACGACAACCCGGGCTCATGTGCACTATATCGTGACGGAGCACGGTGTGGCTCATTTGCATGGAAAGACCTTGCAGGAGCGCGCTAAGGCACTTATTGCGATTGCAGCCCCTGAGTTCCGCGAAGATCTGGAAAAACAATCAAGAAAGGTTTTGGGTTTTTAAAAAAGAGCGGTATCCTGAAGACGTCTTAAAGAAGGGAAGTTTATGACCTATTTAAAATTGCTTCTGGTTGCCGCGCTGACTTTTTCATCGACTCTAGCTTTTTCTCAAGAACCACCGCGCCCAGGGGATCCTCAATTTGGAGCAGAAGGGCGCTTGGTGATTTTGAAGGTCGTACCCGGGGATCGAACGGCTAAATTATTCTTTGTGGGTAAAAAGGCCGCCGAGATTGATTTTACCAAGGATCATAAGCTTCTTTCTGTGACCGCATTTAAGGACGGACAGACCGAGACTTTGAAATTTAGAAATAACGGGGACTCTTACGAAGTGTTGGATATGCCGGGTTGGAAAGGGCCTTACTCGTTAGGAGTGAAGTCTGAAATCAAGGGCAAGGTTGAAGAGTTTAAAGTGAAGATTCAACCTAGCAAACCCTAGCTTAGCCGCCGTTATAGCCGAATAGTTTTTTTTCTTTAATAAGTTTACGAACGGCCTCCGGGACACACTGTTCCCACTGGGGGTCGTTTTTTTCTATCATTTTCATCACTTCAATCGAATGCAGATACTCTCCGGTTTCATCGCACCCCGAGATGTCGACGATCTGTTTATTCTCGATAAAATAGGAATAAATATGACGTAGATGCGGAGGAGGGAAGAAGCTCTTGGTCGTCAGACAAAGAGTGGGGGTTTTGTGAGGATAGATATAAAGTTTTGTTTTTTGTTCTAAGAGTTTGCCGAGGCCTTCTAGTAGACCCCCCTCGAGGTTGTTATAGTGCTCTTCTGTGAAAAGCTTGTTGAGGTGGCTGGCGCCGACAACCAAGGCCATGAAGTGAGGATTGTAGCGACGTAAAAAGCGCTTCAAACCATAGAACAAGAAGAAGTTGGAGATCAGCACGTGTTGTCCCAGGCTTGTCAAAGTTTCGACACGTGCTAAGAAGTCCTTTTCATTGATGTGCCCGTCGGACTGAAGGTTGTGCATGGTCAGTTCAAGCATGGGCAGAACTTCCAGCGCTTTGCCTTCGGTTTTCAGGACGTCATCCTTAATTTGGGCCAGACCTTTTTGCAAAACATCCAGATGAGTGACCGTCACGGGGCGGAAGGTGCCTCGCTGAATTAATAAAGCTTTGCCATAAACGGCATCAGAGATATTCAGGATCTCGTTTTTCGGCGAGAATAAGATCGCCTCCGCCAGTCCGCGACGAACCAATTCCAGATTCATCAGGCGGGCATCAAATTGAGCGACCTGAGGGCCTTGAAACTTGATTACATCAATAACGATCTGGCCTTCTTTGAGGTTTTCAACCAGATGAGGAATGAACTCTTCGGGGTGATGAAGATGATAAAAAGCGCAGTTCAAAAGATTGACGCCCAGAACTCCCAAGGCCTCTTGCTGTTGCAGACGATGACGATCCAGCATGCGCACATGCAGAATGATGTCATTGCTGGGGCCGCCGGGTTCGGTTTGAAAACGCACGCCCATCCAGCCATGAGACTGTTTGGATGTTCCTGAGGAGGCGGTGGCAACGGTATTGGCAAAAGAAAAAAATCGTGAGTGGGGGCCTCGGGTTCCCGAAAGACGATCCACCAATAAGTCGTACTCATGACCGAGCATTTTTAACAAACGGGATTCACAGACATAACGGCCATTGGCCTCGCGTCCGTAGATGTCATCACTGACAACCATGTCATAGGCTGAAATGGTTTTTGCAATTGTTTGAGAAGCTTTTCCTGCTTGGAAAAAATGGCGGGCAACTTCTTGACCTGCGCCAATTTCGGCAAAGACACCATAGCGACTGGTGTCTTTGTTAATCTTCAAAGCTTTTCCCGTGGTGTTTTCAGTGAGAGAAGATTCGGACATTACTTTTTCTCTCCTTCGTTCTTATCTGCTTTCACCCATCCGGTGATAGCCAGACTCATCGCTTTTTCAATGGGCATATCCAAAGGGGTCAAACGATTGCGTGGCACCATCAGGGTGAAACCACCCAGGCCATAACTCATGGGAATGTAAACAGCGATACGATCGCCGGCGTTTTGTTCAATGGCGGGAACGTCTTTGAAGTTTTCACGAGTCACAAGACCCATCGCACGAATTCCCGATTCGCCGAGGTCAACCAAAACCACTTTTTGCAATCCCCCCGGGCCGCCACCTTTTGAAAATAGATTCATCAGATCACGCAGGGGACTGTAGATGGCTTTGATAAAAGGCACTTGAGTCAAACGTTGTTCCATCTTTTGGAAAATGCCGCCAGCCAAAAGGTTATTGAGCATCAGCCCCAAGAGAAGAATCAAGATGACCGTAAGAAGGAAACCCAAGCCTGGAATATAGATGGGCAGGATTTGGCGAAGAGCATCCCCAAGGAAACTATCTACGATCGCGATACCGGCATAGACAATGTAAATTGTCAGGGCAATCGGAAGAAAAGTTACGAGACCTTGCAAGAAGATTTTCTGAAGTTGTTTCATAGCTGGATGTCCTGTTCTCCGTACATTATCGGTTGAAAATAAGTATCAGCTAAGTCGAGCCTCTTCAAGCTCTTACGCCATCTCAAAAAGAGACACATTTTCTGCTCAACCTACCTAGACTTCCGACCGAAAAGAAAAGGGTCAAGAAGGAGAACCGGTGAAACGGATTCTAAGCTGTCTTTTTATTTCTTTTAACCTGATTAGCATCGCGGCGTGGGCTCAGCAGCAGTCCCCAGGGACGGCCGTTCCTGGCGAGTATCTGATCAAGTTTAAGGCCTCGTCTGGAGGAGCTGCCATAGCGCAGAATAAATTGATGGGAAAAGCTTCGTTAAAAGGCTCCTTTCCTGGTTTAGGCATCATGCAAGTGTCCATGAAGGGCGATGCCAACGAAAAGATCAATGTGGAGGCTCTTAAAAATGACCCCGACGTTGAGTATATCGAACCGAACTTTATTTTAGAGAAAAGTGAAGTCGCCCCCAACGGTCCCGTTGAGCGTTTGTCCTATGAACAACTTGTCTCTACGAATGCCGCGTCCACGGATCCTTCAACGTATGCGCAGTCCTCTGCCAATACGGGCGTGGCTGCGGCCTGGGTCGAAATGACGGCTCTGAGTCAGGTGAGCGACAAAGTGATTGTCGCGGTGGTGGATACCGGCTTGGATAAATATCATGATGTTTTTAAACCCTATGCGATGGGTGGGACAGGAGCTCTCTGGGTGAATGAGGCGGAAGCCAATGGACTCCCCGGTGTCGACGATGATCAAAATGGTTTTGTCGATGATATCAATGGTTGGAACTTCATTAATAACACGGGTAATTTTCTTGATGATGACGATCACGGGACACACGTTGCCGGTATCGTGGTGGGAGCGGGGCAGAACATTTTTGCCCGTCCTTTGCAGGAATCCAAAATCCTTGTGATGCCGCTCAAGTTCCTGGGGGCCGGAGGTTCGGGCTCTACGGCAAATGCAATTCGCGCGATCTATTATGCGGTTAACAATGGAGCCCGGGTGATTAATAATTCATGGGGAGGAGCCGCGTACAGTCGTGCTCTTCACGATGCGATTACTTATGCTTATGATCGCCGTGTTCTGGTTGTTTCCGCAGCGGGTAACTATGCCAGCAACAATGATCTGCAACCGATGTATCCTTCTAGTTATGATGTGCCCAGCAACTTGTCTGTGGCCTCAACCACACGTTTTGACGATCTATCGAGCTTCTCAAATTACGGAGCTAATTCAGTGCATGTAGGAAGCCCCGGGGAATATATCGAGAGTACTGTTCCTGGCAATAAAACAATGAAGATGTCGGGCACCAGTATGGCGGCTCCATTCGTGGCGGGGATGGCGGGTTTGGCCTTCCGTGAGGCGCCGTCGCTTTCTGGTTACCAGATGAAGCAACTGATTATGCAATCCGCAGATCAAAATAATTACCTCAATGGCCTGGTGTCGACCAGTGCACGCATTGATGCTCGCTATTTGATTGAGACATCAAAACAAATGGTCACGATGGCTTCAGCACAACCCAGCTACAAACCATCCTATTTAACAGAGCGAGCTCCAGCGGCAGAAGGTGGCGGGGCTGCGGGATGTGGTCTGGTCAAAGCCGTGACTCAG
>JAHRXB010000082.1 GCA_019104905.1 Bdellovibrio sp. | reverse complement strand
CTTTATGACTCCAGCCAGTCTGCTTATTTTTGGACCCCTTATTTTTGTAATTACAGGGCTGCACGTTTTTCATAATCCAAAACCTTGGGGTATCTTAGCATCCTTCACGGTTCCCTACTTAGCCCTCTTGTTTTTTCACAGTGGCTCTTTATTGCGAATCGTTCACTAAACTAGGGCCAGGTCTTCAACATAAATGTCACGATTAGCGCCAGAAGAGCGGGCAAAGCCTGAATATAGAAAATCCTTTTGCTGACACTCAGGGCCCCATAAAGACCGGCGACAATCACGCAAATCAAAAAAAAGAACTTTATCTGATCACCCACCATCACATCGGGATGAAAAACTCCCCATAATAGACCGGCGGACAAAAATCCATTATAAAGACCTTGGTTTGCCGCAAGAATTGCCGAGTCCTCAGCCTTCTGTGGAGTATTGCGAAAAATCTTTCGCCCTAAGGGCTTCGTCCACAAAAACATCTCTAGATACAAAAATGCAAGGTGAAGCACAGCAACAAGGACGACGAGAATATTTTCTAACATCAGATGGGCTCTCCGTTAGCGTAAGACACCTGTTCATTTAAGGTCCAGAAGTCATACAGATAGCCCAGCAAAAAGAGCCCCCCCGTGCACAGCCAAATCAAACCGCTGATCCACTTTCCCATGTAAAAACGATGGACTCCAAACATCCCCAGAAAGGTCAAAAGCAGCCAGGCCACATTATAGTCGATGGGGCCTGGCTTATAACGACGGTCCGCTGAACGATCCATAGAGGGAATTAAAAAGAGGTCAATAAACCAACCCACACCCAAAACACCGAAAGTAAAAAACCAGATGGTTCCCGAAATGGGTTTGCCATAATAGAAGCGGTGGGCCCCCATAAAACCAAAGATCCACAAAATATATCCAACCACAATAGAATGAGTCGAAGAGGCAGTCATAAAGGCCTTTCCATCTTGTTGTGTTTACTGTAACCCAGATTCCTTTGCTGATTCAAGTAACGTCCAAACTGTTTCATGACCCAAAGATGAATCAACGCCTGAGTCCACCGATACAGATACCATGGCATCCGAGGTTCAAAATCATGGATGGCGGCAATCAAAGCTTCGCCCCCCAATATGGTTCGAAACTCCAGACGCCCCCGGGCCGTTCTTCGTGCTAACAACCCACCTCGCACATAAAAAAGCTGCCGATCCATCCAACTTCGCTCTGGAGAATATTCTAAAATCAGAAGACGCATAAAAGGAAAACGCCAACAAAAATAAATCCAGTGGCCGCTGACTTCCACCTTCAGAAATCCCGGCTGCATCTGTGGCAAAAATTCAAGATAAGCTTGCGCCACGCTAGCGGCCGTTTGCCCTTGGGGCAACACAAGTCTTTGCACAGAGCGAACCACATGAGGCCCCTCAGGAACTCCTTGGAAGGCCAAGGGTGATTTGCGTTCATCATAAACACTCAGGGCCATTTGCAACGCTGTTTTTACATCCGTAAAATGATAACCCGGAATCTCCAGCTTTCTTTCAGGACTGACCAGCAAGGAAGATTTTAAACCCACAACCAACGGCCGCACCAAAGCGCGGGGCGCCCCGGTCACAAGACAAACCCACAAAGTCGAAAGTTGAGGTGTTAAAAATGGAACTGTCAAAAGACCTCGATGTCGCCCTTGAATACGCGCAATGAGCTTCATCATTTCAAGATAGCTTACAGATTCAGGCCCTCCAATATCATAGATTTTATTGAAGGAGTCCGCTCGATCTATGCAAAAGATCAAACTCACAACCACGTCCCGAAGGGCGATCGGCTGAGTTTTTGTTTTTGTCCAGGCCGGACAAACCATCACCGGCAAACGATTCACCAGGCGGGCCATGATATGAAAAGAAGATCCTTCCGCACCCAAGATAACAGCCGCTCTTAACGCCGTTGTGGGCACCGAGCTTTTTCGAAAAACCTCTTCCACCTCCCAACGACTTTGCAGATGTCGAGAGATCTCTTTAGGGTCTTCAGGTCTTAGGCCACTGAGATAAATGATTTGCCGGACCTTGCACTTTTCAGCCGCTCGTACAAAATTATCAGGCACGATGAGATCGAAATCATCGAAAGTTCCTTGGGTTAAGTGCGCCGAAGGTCGCATGGAATGCACTAAATAGATCGCGACGTCGACTCCTTGAAGAGCACGCTCTGCATCCAACAAACTAAAAAGATCGCAGGCACGCCACTCAATATTTTTTTGCTGGGATTGTTTTGCGGCTCGACTTAAAGCCACGACTTCAAAACTTTTTTGAAGTTCCTCAATCAACGCCTTCCCGACAAAACCACTGGCTCCCGCGACAGCGACTTTCACAAATAACTCCTAAAAAAATTAATGCTAACACAGTTAACGGGAGAGTCTAAAAAGAACCGACAAAATACAATGACTTAGGACCCACCTTGACAAATTAAAAAGAGAACACAAGAGGGCTCTCCTCTTGTATCAAAAAAATTTTCGAGATCTTGACAAGAAAACTTCAAACACCATGTTTAAGGCGTAAGAGGAAAACCGTAAAGGAGGTTCTCATGAGACTATTAACACCTTATTGGACAACACGCAGAGCAGCTACTACAGATATCTTCAACGAGATGGAGCGATTTTTTGAAGACTTCGGCAGAGCCCCCGCAATGACTTCTGCGGAGCGCACTTACACTCCTGCTTGCGATGTCTCCGAGAAGGACGAGGGCTTCATGCTTTGCATGGATCTGCCTGGCTTCAAAAAAGAAGATATTAAAATTGAAATGAACGAAAATGTTCTCACAATTTCAGGAGAAAGAAAGCGCGAGGTGAAAGCCGATGTTGAGCCCAAAGGACATAGAATAGAAAGATACTATGGCACTTTTGCCAGAAGTTTTTCACTGCCCACAAATGTGGATGTCGAAAAGATCGAGGCCCACTATGAAGACGGAGTACTGAATCTTCATATTCCTAAAGCTCAAGTGGCAGCTCCTCGTCGAATCGAAATCCAATCTAAATCCGACACACCTTCCCACTAATCAATCCTTCCTTCCCTCGAGGACTTGGCCCCCCGCCAGGTCCTCCTCTCTTTCAAAAGATCATTTGCCTGCGGACTCTCAAAAGACAATACTGAGAGCTCATGTGAGGTCTTGCTTGGACAAAACAAAACTTATTGAAACAATTCGCACTCAACTTGAAAAGGACATGGCCGTTCTCAAAGAAGCGGCATTGGCCACCTACGAAGCTGCGACTCACGAAGAAAGCAAACCCGAGAACGAGTACGATACGCGTGGCCTGGAGGCATCCTACCTCGCTGGCGCTCAAGCAAAACGCATTGCTGAAATTGAAGAGCTGCTTGTCATCTACAAACATCTTGATGTTAAAAACTTTGGTCCTAACGACAAAATCAACTCAACGGCCTTGGTGGAAGTAGAGCATAATGGAAAACACAGCTTTTTTTTCATTATGGCCAAAGGCGGCGGCCTGAGCGTCCTGCTTGAAGGACGTTCCGTTCAAGTAATCACTCCCAACAGTCCCCTGGGTGAGGCCCTCCAAGATTTACGGCAAGGGGATATCGCCGTTGTGGAAACCGGCGAACAGGTGCGTGAATACGAAGTCATCCATGTTTGGTAACGATTTGCATTCGTGAATATCAGCAGTTCTTGCTAGTTCCAAAATATTATCTTAGGATCTCGAGCCATGGGCACTACAATTCAAGATGTTGTTATTATCACCACAGGTGGAACTATCGAAAAGACCTATAACGAATTCGATGGCTCCTTGGAAAATCGCGGCACCAGCATTAAAAACCGCATTCTTTCTAAGATGCGCCTGCCCTACACCAACATCATGGTTTATCCCTTATTAAGCAAAGATTCCCTTTATATGACTGACAGTGATCGCTCACTGATTGCAGCCACGGTAAAAGACCAAATGCAAAGGGGATGCCCGATCGTCGTTCTTCATGGCACCGACACCATGAGTTTAACCGCCGAACACTGTCATAAGGAAATTGGAATCCCCGCGGTGCCGGTGGTTTTTACGGGCGCGATGATTCCGATGGGTTTTGAAGATAGTGATGCCGCCCAGAATGTCACGGAGGCCCTTTTGTCGGCCAAGCTTCTTGCCCCAGGCTTCTACATTTCATTCCACAATCAAGTTTTTGCCGTCCCCCGCGTTCGCAAAAATAAAGACAAAGGCACCTTCGAGACTTTCTAAATATTTTCTCAATTTGAGGCTTTGAGATTTTTCCGCAAATTCCGAAAAGAGGGTTTTAAACTTTCTTTGAAGGAGTTTTCTTGAAGTCCGTTTCTTCCCTCTGTCTATCCCTTCTGTTTGTATTAACCTCTTGCACACACACCCCGACTAAAGTCCCGGGACACGCGGAGGTTGATCGACCGATCCCCTATAAACCTGAGCGAACTCCCGCGGCCGATGAGCTTGACTGGTGGGCCGCCACTTCACAACAGGTTCAAGACGCCAACTGTCGTCTTAAATTTCCGGTCACGACCGCCGAAATTGATGGCTATTACAAAAAACTTCCCTTAGAACCCGGCTACGAAGCGGGCACGACTGAGGTCTTCGGAATCAAACTTGAGAATGAAAGACCTCATCTGGTTTTAGCTCTTTCTAAGCTTCTTTATCCCACCCGCGAAGGAGTAAAAATTGAAGGGGCTCCTGAAAATTTTCAAACAAAATACAACGTCAATCCATCTTGTAAAAAAGCTCTTTGTGCCGCACAAGCAATCTTCGGAAAAGAAGTGGGCCCACAGATGCTCTTTATCATGGATAAATTCGACGTAAACACGTCGCCCTTCTCTTTTATGAATGCCGATCTATTTACAGCCTCTGAAATTGCCGATGTCATTCGCACTTTTGAACTGATTCCAACTCAACAACTTCCTTTTAAATCGAACCAACAACTCATTAAATTTAAACGTGGCTATACTCGTGCTTCCTACGGCGATGACGGCGACTTGGTTCTTGCCAACGCGGTCATGGAGCTCTTTGATGGCTGGAGCAAAAAAAGTTCTCTGGTTCGCCAGTACACGCTTTTCCATGAGTTTGCCCATAACTACGCCAACAGCCAATTTGCAGATTACGATCGTTCGGCGACTTGGCTGACACTCAGCAACTGGAAAGAATCCAAAGCGGGTGAGTTCACCATTGAAAAAAAGAAGCTTTTGCAGGGACACCCCTTTGTTTCTAAATACGGAGAAACAAACCCCTTCGAGGATTTCGCCGAAAGTGTTACTTCTTACCGTCTGAATCCGGCGCTGCTTCAGGCGAAATCTCCTGACAAGTACAATCTTGTGAAACTGATGGTCTTCGACGGAGTTGAATTTACGTCTCAAAAATCCTGCAAGAAGTCTTCATTAAGTTCACAGTACCAAAAGCAGATTGATCGCGATGGCGGAGCCCTCAGTGCGCAAAACAAAGGGCAAATCAAAGAAGCCTGCCAACGCACATTCTATCAAACTGTTTTAGGCCATGTGCCCGTGAGCTTCTTTGAAGCTTGTGTCAACTATGAGGCCACCCAACTGTGGCTGGCAAACAATGCACCGAAATACCCCGAGCTGGTGCCCCAGGCTCTTTTTGATGGCAAACTTCGCATCAGCAATCTCAAGTTTGCCAAACTCAAAAAAGAGCTCACTCAAGTCCTTGCACCAGAAGCCACAGATTGGATCCTTGATTCCGCAAAGAGTTATACCCATGAAATGACCTCCGATATGACCAATGCTGAATATTGTGAAGCCTGGGCAAAGCTAGAAGATCGCGTCTATCCAGGAAGCGGAGCCAAAAGTTCTTGGCGTCAAAAGGGGATCTTCGTGTCAACAGACTACACCCCTCATGCCGGAGCCGCTCGAGGTTTATGTTTAGATCTGGTTCGCGGCTTCACGCCAACTTCCAAATCTTCCACCTCCGCAATTAAAAAGTGGCTCAAAGAAACTTTCTATATTAAGACCGAGGCACCCCTGGTCGAACGCGGGGTCAACCGTGAGTCATTACTAAAATATATCGTAGATCGCACCGGTTACTAGCGGCTAATGCGCTTGAGAGATCTTATTTAGAAATCTCTTCATCGTGCGAACATAAAGATCATAGTCAGGGCTTGAAACATCATGCCCTGACAAAGGAAAGATCTCAATCTTCGAGTTTTTGAAGACCTCTTTCATCTCTGCAAGATCCTCTTCCATCATCATGGCGCTATTGCCACCTTTAAGAATCAAGGTCGGAGTTTTTGAAAAAAGACGACACTCCTCCAAAAGATTAAGATCCTGGGAGTCATTGGCAATTCCCCATAGGAACTGTTCGCTTTTGGCAGAAGGATGATTGCGAGCCCGCTCGACCCACTCTTTGCCAAACTTTCTTTGTTTTAAAACTTTGTCCTGAATGACCAAAGCCATAATATTTTCGGGATGGGCCAGGGCATAGGCGACTGCATACAAGGCTCCTTGACTAAAGCCGACAAGCACAAAACGCTGAAGCCCCAGATGCGCAACCACAGCTTCAATATCATTTGCATGATCATAGACAGAAAATCCGCTGGAGGGAAAATCTGATCGCCCTCGGCCTCGCAGACTGATTGCAACGCAAGGATGCTCTGAAAAGCTGGCGAAATCATTTTGCCAATCTTCGGCTTTGCCCAACATCCCAGGAATGAAAACCATCGGCACCCCTGAGGCTTGGGAATTTCCATAGATCGCATGAAGTCGCCCAAACGATGTTTCAACAAAAACATCTCTGATCTCACTCATCCTGTCCCCTCACGCCTTCTTGCACAAAATATGACATTCGTAGGTGCCAGAATAGGACATTGAACCGGAAGTGCAAAGATCTTGACCACAAACTAGACCCCACCTTTCCAGCGGCTCATGAAAGGTCCAATGAGGGTCAGCAGGGTTTCAGAAAAGTCGCTGTCATCTGCTTCTCTAGGAACAGAAAATCCAAAAACTTTGAACTCACGCAGTAAAATAAATGCAGGACAACTCACAGCAATGAGGTGTGACATGAGAACAATAAATCAAATTTCGAATGTTATAATCAGCTTATTATTTTTAACATCCAACCCCGCTAATGCGCAGCCCTCTCCTTATGAAGACGAACGCATTCCCAACATGATTGAAGAATTAAACCCCTTCGATCCCAACATCGAAGAAACCCTTAAATACTATGATGAGATTTACGAAGAAGAAACCGGCAAGTCCTCTCACCTGGAAGATTACACTATAATTGATCAACTTTTGGGACTTGCCAGTTGTTATCGCTCTTCCTGTGCTGTGTGGGCACAGGTGGTGAAGTCTTCACAAAGAATGTACTTGTACTTAAATGGAAGTCTTTATGGTTCTTGGCTTGTATCAACCGGGGTTCCCGGCTATGGAACCCCTAATTTTGACAAACATCCCGACGGTCGTATCTACGATCGATACACCTCGGGAAAATATCCCGGAGGAGACTACCGCGGCTTAGGGAACATGCCCTATGCGGTTTTCATTCGTGGAGGGTTTGCCCTTCATGGCACACCTCAAAGCAATTGGCCTAAATTGGGCAGACCGGCTTCCCACGGCTGTATCCGCATGCATCCTGACAATGCATATATTTTCAACCGTCTGGTCAGACAGTATGGAATTGGCAATGTTTGGATCACCGTTCAGTAGCATTCGGTAAAGGACACCCTCTGACCACACTCAGAGGGTGTTCTTCGTATCTTAAAACAAAGAAAAGAACGACCCCACAAAGCTGATGAAGGGTGGCGACCGGAGGGGGCACCATTAAAACCAAAGTCAAAATGCCCAACACAAACTGAAGAAAAATCAGGGACCCGATGAGATAATATCTTTTGATCAACGCATAGACCGCAGCGATCACCATCAACCACGCCCCCAAACGATGGAAAAGCTGAAGGTTGATTTGATTATAAAGAAGATTCTCGGTCAGTGTCGGAAAGATAAGAAACTTTTGAGGCCACCACGTATCGCCAAACTTAGGAAAGGTATTATAGATATATCCCGCGCGACTGCCCGCCACCAAGGCCCCGAGAGCCATCTGCCCCAGGCAAAGCCCCCCAAGAACTCTGAGGAACAAACGCTCTGAGGAAGTCTGTTTGCATTGTGGGTTGGTGTTTTCTTCTCTCAACCATCGGGCAAGATAAGCAATAATCAGACTGGCCCAGATGAAGTGCACCATCAGTCTAAAATGACTGACCCGCGGAACCTGCACCAATCCACTTTTAACCATGTACCAGCCCAAAGCCCCCTGAACCGCGCCCATGAGTAGAAGCAAAATCAACTTTCTTAAATCTCGACCCGTGGCCTCTTTTTTTAAAACAAGGAATATGAAAGGAATCAAAATGACGAAGATCAAGGAGCGAGCGATCAGGCGATGAGTGAATTCCCACCAAAAGATCGTCTTAAAATCTTCTAAGGTTACGTTAGGATTGGATTTAAATTCAGGAAACTCCTGATAGCGCAGAAATTCTTGGGACCACTCGGTTTCATTCAAGGGAGGAATGGCTCCGGACAGAGGCTTCCATTCAACAATGGAAAGCCCTGACCCCGTCAGCCTGGTCATGGCCCCAATTCCCATCGTCGCCAGAACCACGAAAGCAATGCTTAAAATCCAAACCTGCCGGAAGCGCACTTGATTATTCCGCGTCCCAATCCAAAAGACGCTGTTCACCTTCAAGCTTTTGAATCTCGGTAATATCTTGAGACATCTCAATGACGCCTTTATAGTTCATATCTTTATCGCGAATGGCAAAATACCGAATATGAATCACGCGTCCTTTGAAACGAATCCAAAATGCAGCTTCGTTTTTTGTGCCTTTTTTGAACTCTTCAAGAATTCTTAAAACTGTCCCTACACTTTTTGGAGGATGGCAAAAACGCACCTCACGACCGATGATCCCGGCACTGCGAGGGAAAACTCGGTCTTCTCCCCGATTGTAGAAGATCACTCGATCGTTCTCGTCGACGTAAGTTAAATCGACAGGCATAAATTTGAGCATCAAGTTCACTTGCTCCGGCGTCATGTAGCCCTCATCCATTCGCAGACGATCTGGAATGACGGCCTTTGCCGCCGCAGGGGCTGCTGCTTCCTCTTTGCAATAAGCTGCGGGCTCTTGGCTTAACATCCAACCAATTTCTTTTTCGCCCACACTCATTTCTTTCCAGTCTTCTTCCGTCAACAGATGAAGAGCATTGGGGAACAAACGCATTTCTTCGACCATCATAAGTCTTTGCATTTCGCCAATGATAAGGCGCATATCTTCGTTGAGGCCTGCTAAATCTTTAGTTTCAATCTTTTTTCGAACCCCACGAAGCAAGTCTCTGTTCGAGTCATGAAAGGCCCACATACCTTGACTAGGACCATTCCATCCCCGCTTTTCAAGATACGGAAAAAGCTGATTTTCCTTGCGGGCATATCTTTTCTCAACTTCACTTAATTGATTGAACAAATTAAAGAACTTTTGAAAATCCTGGTTCGCGTCAGTTTCATCAATTTCGCGCAAAATTCTTTGGATATAGAAGTTCTCGGCAAAATAGGTTTTCACCGGATGACCTTCAGGAAGCTCTTTCACGTAGTCGGGAAAATAGTTATTCAAGGCTTGGCTGTTATCGTTTTGATTCATGAGATTCACCTTTTTTAAAAAGTCAGCGTTCAAAGAAGCGGCAAAAGCAGCTCCGTCAAAGCTTGAGGTAATTTATGTGGATTAGATAAAATATGAATGTTGGAATTGCCGAACATTTGCGGCAAATAGAACTTGGCTTTTTCTTCAATCGCCAAACACTTGATATGAACACCCTGCTGCTGCGCCTCTCGTAAAGCCTGCTTGATGTCTTCCATTCCATATTGACCTTCATACTGGTCGTAATCAGAGGCTTTTCCATCAGAAAGAAGGATAATAAACTTATGACGAGCAGAAGATTCCTTATGAAGCTCTAAGGCATGGCGCAAAGCTGGCCCGATCCGGGTGTAACCTACAGGTTCAAGAATATTGAGTTCTCTTTTAAGCTGATGCCAAGAGTCCCTAAAGCCTTTTAGTTCATGGTAAACGCATTGATGGCGAGTGTTACTATGAAAGGCCGCCACGCTGACACAGGCCTCTTCCTTAGGAAGAGCATCGGCAACAAGACAAACACTGTTTTTGATGACATCAAGAATTCTTTCGTTCGCCACCCAAGAGTCTGTTGAAAGACTGCTATCTATCAAAAAAAGAACCTGCCAGTCTTTTTTATGCTTGTTGGATCTTAAATAGAAGCGATCCTCTGACGTGTGTCCGCTTTTTAAAGTGGCACGCCAATCCACCAAAGCATCCAGATCTATCTCACCGCCATCAGGCTGTCTCTTCTTCCAAAGAGGTTTATGTCGAACCTGCTCGAAGAGCTTTAGGATCTCTCTCTTTTCCTTAAGATAGGTTTCATTGAGCTGAAACTCCACAGCGTCGCAGGAGGAGCTCTCCACCTCAACGCGGCACCAGTTATTTTTGTATTTTTTATGTTTATAGTCCCACTCCGGATAATAGTGGATATCGCGACGAGGTGCCTCAACTTCCGCCCCCTTTACAAGGTCCGGAGCTGACGCGTTTAAACGAATGTCTGCTTTATAGATGGAACTGGTGCGCTCACGACTGCGAATCACTTCGCGAATATTGAGTTCTTCTAAAGCCTCGGCGTGTTCTGCCAAGTCATCGTCACCGTCCTGCGTGCGCAGGCCCCCTTGGTATTCCTCCAAAGTTTCCATTTTCTCAAAGGAGTGCATGACGGGATTTGCTTCGTTCTCTTTATTTTCAAGACTCACTTCCGTCACATTTTCGCGATTTTTTCCTTGGATTTCGGTTCCACTTGCCAGGGATTCCGGTGCCACTCCGTCATTTTCCAAGGGGTTGAGTTCCTTCAAAGACGAAGAGGGGGACATTAAATATCCCCATAAAATAAATGCTTCATCGGCCAACGGAGGTCCCGGAGGAAGATGTGCCAGATGTTCTTTATAAACTGAGTCCGCGAACTTCCAAAAGCTCAATGGACTTTTGTGAGTCGTACAAATTACGCTCTTCCATAAACTCGCACTGAAATTACGCGAAAGAATATCCGAGATCCATTGAGCCAAAACTCCACTCTGCGTCTCACGATCCTGGGATGGAAGAGATTTAAGTTCATTCTGAGTATATTCGCACAAAGTTTCAGTCACTTTCGCAGTGCCTGGATACTCAACCTGAATGTGCTGATAGATTTGATATAATGCCAAACAGGAATAGACCTTCTTTTCTATTTCGGTGAGTTCTTTGGGCGGAAGGCACAGGCCTAATTGTTTGGCAGAACTATAGAAAAGAGTTCGCTGAATATACAGCAACTCATTCATCTTTTTTGAATCAAAGGGGCAAAGAGATTTAGGATAATAGAAGTGAACTCCTGAAAATCCACCCATCTTTTCCGCCTCAAGAATCTCAATCGGTTCCCCACAAAGGGACTTCGCGATGATATGAAGGCGCGGCTCGATCTCTTTCAGATCGACTCTTTGATCATAATGAGGCGGCTTCGGTTCGGCATTGAATCTCTTAAAAAGACGATGCCCAAAAGCAAAGAGTTTCTCATCAAAACCCATTTTTAAAAAATCATGGCAGCCACATCCCGCAGGGCTGTCATGATATCTCCTTCATCCGTGAGCGGTTGAATGATGGCCACATCACAGGATAAGCGTGGATCAAGTCCTGTGCGAATCAACTTCGCCGCATCCACAAGCAGGCGAGTTGAAGCTGTTTCCGTCAGTCCAAGCTCTTTCAGGTTACGGATCTTCTGGCCAAAACGGACCAGCTTTTTTGCAACCTCTAAAGAACACTGGGACTCTTTCGCAACGATTTCGGTCTCAATATCAGGGTGAGGATAATCAAAGTGCATCGCCACAAATCTTTGACGTGTCGATGGCTTAAGTTCTTT
Organism: Bdellovibrio sp.; assembly: GCA_019104905.1. Lineage (GTDB taxonomy): Bacteria > Bdellovibrionota > Bdellovibrionia > Bdellovibrionales > Bdellovibrionaceae > Bdellovibrio. Next base: position 2,441 of record JAHRXB010000082.1, on the reverse strand, counting down.
CAAGCCTTTTTGGTAACCCGGATTAAAACTTACAACGAGCATGAATTCCGGGGAGGCCTTAATTTCTTCATTGAGCTTATCAATGGTGATGGAGCGGCGATGGTCTGTCAGAGGATGCAAGACCACAATAACGTCTTCGCGGGCCTCAGAAACTTCGTCGAGATATAAGATAGCCCCTTCGCGCAAAGCCCGAGTCACCGGGCCATCTTGCCAAATCGTATCCCCGCCTTTGACAATATATCTTCCCAAAAGATCTGTGGCCGAGGTGTCTTCGTTACAAGCCACCGTGATCAACGAACGGCCGCGCTGAGCGGCCATCGCCTCCACAAATCGAGACTTACCACAACCCGTTGGCCCCTTGAGCATCAAGGGAAGTCGGTTGCGATAAGCGCTGTCGAAGACTTGTTCTTCGTCTCCGACAGCTTGATAAAAGGGGATCTTAGTTTGCGGCGCTAACATTCTCTATTTTTCCCTTAGGCAATCCGTATTTAATAAATATCCAGATAAACGCGAAGATACCTAAGCTGAACAAGCTTGCTGCAAGCACAAGACCCAAGAAGTGAACCTCAATTTCTTTTTGGACTTGAAGGAAATCAAGACCCATTCTTCTTTCCAAATAAACCTGAGCGACACCGGCTACGGCAAAGGCCAGTGTCATTGCCACCATTCCAATATTCGATGTCCAGAAGGCGAAAATGCTCCAGCCATTATCAAATAACTTTCGGCCTGTCAGTTGTGGCATTGCATAGGCGATCATTGCAAAAATCAACATCGCGTAAGCACCCCAGAACGCCAAGTGTCCGTGCATCGCCGTCACTAAAGTTCCGTGAGTGTAAATGTTCACTTGAGGCAAGGTATGAGCAAAGCCCAAGAAGCCCGCGCCGACAAATGACATCACCGCACACCCAATGGTCCAAGTTAAAGCCAGACGATTCGGATGTTGTCGTCCTCCCTTTTTAGCCATGGCAATGGCATACATCGCCATTCCCAAGAAGGCCAACGGCTCCAAGGCACTGAAGAATCCACCAATCATCAACCAGTAGCGCGGAGTCCCGATAAAGTAGTAGTGATGGCCTGTACCCAAAATTCCAGAAAGAAATGTGAAACCCACGATGACATAAAGCCATTTTTCGATGATCTCACGGTCTACCCCTGTCAACTTGATCAAAAGGAAACTCAAGATCGCACCCATGATCAATTCCCATACTCCCTCAACCCACAAGTGAACCACCCACCATCTCCAGTAGGAATCCATTGTTTGGTTTGTCGTTGGGATCATACCAGGAAGGTACAACAACGCCGCAGTCAAAAGACCGAAGAACAAAACGATACTTGTTGTGCTATATCTTTTCCCCTTCCAAATCGTTCCACCGATAAGGAAAATAAAGAGAAGAACGTCCACAACCACCAGATAATCCAAGGGACGAGGAATCTCGAGGAACTTACGACCCTCCCACCAGTTAAAGTGGAATCCGATGATAGCCGTCACGCCCACCACCACTAAGGCAACAAGCTGAACAATGGCCAACTGCGGGTAAATCAGCTCTCGCTCGGTTTCTTCAGGAATGATGTAGTAAGCAGCACCCATGAATCCGGCTAGTAGCCACATCACCAAAAGATTGGTGTGCGTTGCACGAGCAGTATGGAAAGGAATGATACTGTGCAAGTTATCATAACCCATATGAGCAAAGCCCATGATAAATCCGTATACGATCTGTAAAGACAACAGCAACATGCACACGGCGAAGAAATAGTAAGCTATTTTCTGTGTTTTATATTTCATGACCATCATCCTTATTTTTGCGAAGAGAGGAAACTTGCCAGCTCTTGAATTTGCTCATCCGTTAGCGGTAACTTCGGCATTTTCGAATCTGCCTTCACCGCCAAAGGATCGCGCAACCAAGAAACTAAATAATCATGAGCCAGTCGAGTTCCCACACCATCCAGTGCAGGCCCCACAACTCCCCCTTGACCCTGTAATGTGTGGCAAGCCACGCAAACTTGATCATAAACAGCTGGACGAGTCGGTGTTGGAATTTGTGACAAGGTCGTAGTTGCAGCCTTCGCCGCCGCCGGTCCCAAATCAGGTTTTGCCGGGAATCCATTAAGATCGACTTCACCAACCCACTTCAAGAAGGCCACCAAAGAGTTGATCTCTTCGTCTGTGAAGTTATATTGCTGCATCTTTCTTTGTCCCGGATACATAGATGCAGGGTCTTTGAGCATCGACTTAATAAAGACTTCTCCGCGACGCTCATACACCTTCGTGAGTTCAGGAGCATAATAGGCGCCCTCTCCCATGATGGTGTGACAACCCATACAGTTGTTGTGGTCCCAGAGATCTTTTCCGTGAATAACCTGAGGTGTGATCTTATCGGCATTGGTTTGCTTGGGAACTCTGCTGATAGTATCCACCGTCAGCAGAACAAAACATCCTGAAC
>JAHRXB010000012.1 GCA_019104905.1 Bdellovibrio sp. | reverse complement strand
TAATGACAGTCGCTGGAACGTTTCTTTACAGGAATCCAACGGGGACTCGTCAGGAAGTCTTTCGGGGGAATATTTAGCTCAACCGCTCAGTTTAAGGTTAGATCATTTTACATCGATTCGGAATGGCCTTCAAACTCACACGACGGGGGTGGGTTTGAACACCGGATTTGCCTGGGTGGGATTGCAGGGCGCCTTTACACAACCTATTAATGATAGTTTTGTTTTGATTCACACCAAAGAATTTCCGTCAGGGCAGGAGTTGATTATCAATCCGAATGGAGAAAATGGAGAAGCTCAGCTAGGTCCCAGAACCGCTACCGTCCTGCGTGATCAGTCTGCCTACTATAGATACTTTGTTAATGTCGACTCAACTTCTTTGCCGGTGGGTTATCTGTTGGAAAAAGAGTTCTATGGCGTTCAGCCTACTTATCGTAGTGGGATCGCCATTGATCTTGGTCTAAAAAAGAAGGTGATGGTGAAGGGGCGACTCGTAAATCGATCTCTTCAGCCTTTGTCTTTTGTGGCGGGCGACGTGATCAACTCCCAAGGACAGTTGGTTGATAATAACTTTTTTACGAACAAGAGTGGGGGCTTCTTAATCGAGGGCCTAGAGCCAGGGATTTACAAGGTCATCACAGATCACCCTGGTTCTGTGCCAATATCTTTCGAAGTGAGAAATGTTGATGGCAATATGCTGAGCCTGGGTGATCTGATTCAACAGGAGGAGGCGGGAGAATGAGATTTCTGATATACATACTACTTCCACTTATTCCCATTTTTGCGCGGGCTCAAGGGGCCTCCTGTGTCAATATGCAGCTTCAGGTAAATCAGTCGGTGATCAACTTAACCTCGAGTCAAATCACGGCCAATCCTCAATTTGTGGTTAAGGCGAACACCAACCCTGGGGGCTGCGATTTCTTTATGACTTTTGATTATGGACAGGGAAACTCTTATAACAACAGAACGTTGCGACGCGGTTCAGATGTTTGGCCCCTACAAATTTCAAAAAATTCTTCCGGAACAGAGGTCTTAAAAAATATTCAAGACGTATCCAGCATGAATGATGTTTTGTCTGGAACTCTCAGCGCGGGAAGCAACGATCGCCAAGTCGGTGTGAGCTATTGGGTCCTCTTGAATATGGCAAATCCGTGGTTGAGCGCAGGGCTGTATCAAGACACTTTTGTCGTACATCTCTATAAGGGTTCCCCCTGGGGTGTTTATTCACTGGTGGAATCAAGATCCGTGGGTATTACCTTCCAAGCACCCAAAAAGGCGGATATTTCGTTGGTGCCAAGTGGGGGGAGCTTCAATCTCAATGACACCACAGAAGTTTTGAACTTTGGCGAGTTGACAGAGGGAAGCATTCGCTCTTGTGATGCCGTCTTAAAGTACAACGCGGGTTACATATTGAAAGCCTCATCAGCGAACGAGGGACGACTGAAACATCAAACGATGCCGGAATATATTTCGTATCAAATAAGATTTAATGGAAGTCTTTTTAATTTATCTGGAACGGCATCGTCGCCACGGCAAATTTTCCGAGAGCTTGGAAGATCCCCGGCCAGTGGTCTGTCCATTCCGATCTCAGTAAAAGTAGGGAGCGTGTCAGGCAAACGATCAGGGTCTTATCAGGATGTCATTACCCTGACCGTCGAATCAGCCGAATAGGAAGCCAATCAAAGTGATTAGCTTCCTTGTCCTGTCTTTAAAATTAGTTGTTTGATTGGATGGAAATCGTCAGTGTGTCCTCATAGGTTCCCGCTGGAGCCAGATCATATGCGGTTACGTCCACGGCAAGTGTCGAGCTGGCTGTTTGCAGACCGGCTAAAGAACCAGAGTTCTTAACTTCAACACCACTTGTGCTTGGAGTGACTGCGCTGGCACCGTTATAGCGAACTTTATAAGAGGTTGCTTTCGATGCATCTGCCGTATGTCGTAATTCGCCTCCTGTAGGAGATGAAATAATAATCTTATATCCCAAAAGATTGTTGGATGTTTCATCAACCGAAGCGACCAGCTTATTGGATTCGCCACCTCTAATATTTAGACTTGTGCTGCCGGCATTGGCTGCCACGCTAATTTCTGAAACGACGCTGACCGTTCCTTGAAGAATAAGATCGGCCGATGTTGCCGCCATAGCCGTGTTTGCAAACGTGAAAGCGGCTACAATTGAAGTTGTGAGAGTCATGAATTTCATAGAGGTCCTTTCGCAAAGGGGGTGGGGGTTCTTTGACCGATCCTTCACTTCATGGTCTGTGCCACGTCTCAAATTGATTAAAATTCGGTAAGAACTCTTTTGGGATGTCTAAAGGTTCGACACTTATCCAAGAAACGTTTTACAGATACATTTCTGTTTACGAATGGATGTCACTCGTTTTTTCAAGAAGACAAAATAGCTAAGTAAAGCTCTCTTTCTTAAGAATTCGACCTCGGGGACCGATAAGACCCTTATGGCATCCAAGACGTCACAAAAAGAAAAGTCCATGTTGCTAGCTTTGCTTCTCTTTATTGGGGCGGCAGGGTTGATCTTTGCGTATTTGGGAACCGAAGAATCTGGAAAAGCAGACAAGCCATCACCCACTGTGAAATCTGAAAAGTTCGAGAAGGCCGTGAACAAACATCTCATGCTGACCAACGAGCGCATGGAAATGGAGCGCCAAAGAATGCAGTTGGAAAATGCACGTCTTTTGAACTCAGACTTCAATCAAACGGAACCACAAAGAGCTTACGCCAATGATGGGCGATTGGATCTTTCCGGCGATACTCGTGCGGCAGAGTTGGCCAATGAACTAGGACGAGGCGAACGCCGCGAAGAATCTATGAGTCCTCACGATATCGTACAGAGAGAGCTTTTTAATGCTCAGCAAATGAATGAATATTCTCAGGCCTATAAGGAAGAATATGCGCGGCAGTTTATTGAAAACGCGCGCCGAGGTGGTTACAAAGTCATCTTGAGTGAAGATTTAAGTCGAGTCATTTCCGTGACCCCGATTCGCCAAAATGAAATGAATCTTTTCGGTTCAGGGACAGGCTCCGTTCAATAAAGCCATCGTGCCGAGGTCTTTCTCCATTTTTTAAAATGCCCATGATCTGCCATGCTGTAGTATTGGTGTGGGGTCATTATCAGGTGATCATTCAGAGGAATCTGAAAGAGAGTGGCGAGTTGATGGATCTTGCGTGTGAGGATCAAGTCCTGTTCTGAGGGGAGGGCTTGGTTGCTAGGGTGATTGTGCGCCAAGACAAAAGAACTGGCGTTGCACAAGACGAGCGTTCGAAAGATGTCGCGCGGATGAATCAGGCAGTGATCCGCTGTTCCGCGAAATAGCATTTCCTTTTTGATCAGGGCCATTTGTGAATTTAAAGCCAAAAGCCAGAGTTCTTCGGCGTAGGGATTGATTTGCGCATTCAGACATTTAAAGGCTTGGTAGCTTGAAGAGATCTCAATCATGTTCATTTTTAAATGCAAATAGATGGGGTTTCATATCCTGAATAGGCCTCGTATGAGGATCGGTTTGGGACTTGCGCGTCCGAAGTCCTCGACATAGACTTTTGTGGTATGTCCCAGAGGGGATAGGAAGGTATTATGAAAAAGAATCTAACTTTAGCAGCTCTTTCTCTTTCTTTTTTAGCAATGACCAGTTGTGGTCCCAAAGCATTCGTCAAAGGACAATATGACGATGTCAATCGTGAGAATCTTTTAAATGACCAATGGTCTGAAACAGATATGCAAAAAGCTGTTCAAGATCTTGTTGCAAGTGTCATGGCTTCTCCGGCGATTGCGGGCGCTAAAAAAATGCCTGTGGTGATGGTCACCAATTTACAGAATAAAACCAGTGAACATATCGACACTCAAAGCATTATGGACATGGTTCGTGTCGAGCTTATGAAGTCCGGCAAAGTGGGATTCGTGGATAAAGAGGCGCGCCAAGATATCTCTGACGAGTATAACTATCAAAACTCGGGCATGGTGGCTGAGGATTCCAAAAAGGGTCCTGGCGGACAAGTGGGAGCCGACTTCATCATCAATGGACGTTTGGATTCCATCGTACAAGAGGTGGGTAAGGACAAGTCCGTGTACTACAAGCTGACGCTGAATCTCACCAACTTGAAAACCAGCATGATCACTTGGTCTGATCAAAAACAGATTCGTAAGACATTTAAGAAGAAATCAATTGGTCTTTAATAGATGAAACTTTTTTTGCAAAGACTCACGCCTGTCGTGGGTCTTTTTTTGATATTTTCTCTTCTGGGCTGTGCCACCTACCAAAATAAAGTTCAAGAGGCACGGGATGCCCTGACTCGTCGTGAATACGCCACAGCTTTAAATGATCTGAAGCCTTTGGCAGAAAAAGAGGGGGATGATCAGCTGGTTTATCTCTTGGACTACGGCGTGGCCTTGCAGATTGCGGGAAAGATCAAGGAAAGCAATGAGGTATTTTTGAGGGCCGATCGCCTGGCGGAGCAAGTGGACTATCAGTCCGTTTCGCGATTTGCCGGTTCTTTAGCGCTCAACGAAGAGATGGTTCAATACAAAGGCGACACTTTTGAAAAGATCTTTGTAAATGCCTACTTGGCCATGAACTTTCTTGAGTTGGGGCAACTGGACGACGCCTTGGTAGAGGCTCGTCGTATTAATGAAAAATATTTGAAATATCGAGCTGATGAGAAAAAGAAATTCGAACTGAATTCTTTCAGTAAGTATCTTTCGGCTCTGATTTGGGAAGCCAGTCGTAGTTATGATGATGCTTATATTGCCTACAACGAGGCTTATAAGATTGATCCTACTATTGCGACGATTCATGAAGATCTTGTGCGCTCGGCGAAGTTGGCACGTCGGATGGATTCCTATCAGGATTGGAAAAAGAAGTTTCCAGAAGTGAAAGAGGATCCCTCTTGGTATGACAAGAACCTTGGCGAACTGGTTGTGATTTATCAACAGGGTTGGGGGCCGCGAAAGGTGCCCAGTCGAAGTGAATATCGATTTCCAGCCTTGATGCCTGTTTATAGTGAAACTCAAAAAGCACGATTGACCATTGCTAACAAATCTTATCTGAGTCGAGAGGTTTACGATGTTCAAGGTGCGGCGATTGAGACCTTGAAGGATGATCAGGGAATTTTGGTGGCCAAGCGCTTGTCGGGTCTTGCCACGAAGGCAGTATTGTCTGATCAGGTGCGCCAGAAAAATGAGCTCTTAGGGAATTTAACGTGGATCGCGCTGAATATCGCCGATCGTGCGGATGTTCGGCAGTGGTCCACACTGCCACAAACGATTCAGACGATTCGTCTTCCCCTCGCGCCGGGACAATATCAACTGCACCTGGAGGGTCTAAGTGCTTCTGACGTCGTGACAGGCGAAAATCTTGAGGGCCAAGTGGTCGATATCAAGGCCGGACAGAAGAAGTTTATTATTTGGCGTTCGTTAAAATAGAAAAGCGGAAGAAATCTGAGAATAAAAAAAGGCTCTGTAAAAACAGAGCCTTTTTATTTGCACGAGAGTGCATAAAACTCAACAAACGGTCTTAGTTATTCAACAAAGAAGAACCAGGAAGGTTTGGAGTTTCGTCGTCTTGTTGAAGACCAGGAAGAACCGTTGCTTTTTCAGCAGCGACTTTAGCAGTCGTGTCTGTGTTGTAGCGAGTTGCAGCAGTTGCAACGCGGTTTTCCAAGTTTTGTTTAACGCTGTCAGTAGAAGCGTGCTCAACAACTGTGTTTACTTGTTGCTTAGTCATGTAGTCCTGAGGGAACGCGCCAAGCTTAGCCAAGTAACCAGAGATGCTTCCGTTACCGTTCTGGATGATTTCGCGAAGAGTGAAAAGAGGAGCATATTGAGATGCCTTCTTTTCTGCTTCGAAAATGATCTGAGTCAAAGTAGCAGCAGTGATATCGTTTTTAGACTTATTATCGATAACCATTACTTCTTCGTTTGTGCGGATCATTTTAGCGATATCATCAAGAGTCACGTAGCAGCTTTGCTGAGTGTCGTAGAGTTTGCGATTCTGATAGCGCTTGATGATTTTAACTTTAGAATTTGGCTTCGATGTCATTGTTTCGTTTTGGTTGATCAAAGTGCCTCCCAATTTGAAATTTCCCCAAAGTCTCAAGGAGATAAGCTGCTTTATGATTCAGCGTCCCCCTGTAGATGGGCGCAACCTATCCCTGCCGCCACCCCTTGTCAAGGGGTCCTCAGGCCAAAAGAAAAGACTTTAAGCGTCATATATTTTGCAAACTGCCATTCGTTTTTAATTATTTAACAGACCTTTGTCTAAAGTTTTCCTCTAAGGGCGCCGAAAGGTATGGGTATAGGCCGTCGTTTCAGGAAAGAATTTAATGAAAAATGAAGAAAAACAAGAGTTTAAGTCTTCTGGAGTCCTGGCCCTGTTGGGTTTGGTCGGCTTTTCTGCAGCGATTATAGCGACCCCGTGGAATCGCCAAATGCAGGACTCTCGGGCCGAGATCGCCCTTCAAAAAGCTGAGGTCGTTGGCTACCAGGTCGTGCAAATTTATCGCGAGGCAGCAAAAAATTCTCATACATCAGGTCGAAATCCCGCGTCAGTAGGGGGGGAGGCCTCCACGGCCGAAAACCTCCGCAGCACGGGGCTTATGGGCACAGATCCTTGGGGAATGCCCTTCCGGTATCGAATTCTTTCATCCGATAAGGCGGGGCATGTGCGCATCCTTGTTTGGTCTTCAGGACCAAATAAGAAGGCAGAGACTGTCGCCTTGGATAATGAAGAGGTCGCGGTGACTGCGCAGCCCGTCTATTCCGGCGACGATGTCGGAGTCCTTTTGAGTGTGACTCAGAATTAGACAACTTTCGAATCCCGATCAAGGTCTCGATGAGGTCCTGACTTATCAAGGAAATCTCAAAATACGCCGATCAGCCTAGTGACCAAGGAGATCTAATGTTTCCATTCACTAGGACTGCGATAATCCTCCCTCTTATAGCGACTCTCACAGCTTGCGCGACGCTCACTTCGAACGAGTCTGACAAAGCCCCTTATTACGAAGCATCATTTGATGATAAGAACAGAGCTCCTGCGTCTTTTGCTCCTCCGGTCGTATCGCAAGATGGAAACGCAACATTAGATCCTCTTTATCTACGCACTCAGGCTGATTACTACTTCGCGATGGGTGAGGCCTACAGTCTTGAGGGCAATACGGCAAAGGCTGTGGAGTCTTTCAAAATGACTTTGATTTATGATCAAGAGTCTCCGGCTGTGCACATGCGTTTGGCGGCAGAATATCTGAAGCAAGGTCTGATCTCCGAGTCTTTGACGCAAGCGGAAGAAGCTGTCAGCAAAGATCCTAAAAACGTGGATGCATATTTGTTGTTAGGCGGATTGTATTCTTCTTTGAAGATGTACCCCAAAGCGATGGACCAATACACGAAGGTGATGAAGCTTCAGCCTGAAAACACGGAAGCTCCTCTATATATTGGAGCCTTGTATTCAGAGCAAAAGCAGTACGACAAAGCGGTGAAATACTTTGAGTCTTTAGTTAAGAACGCCGACTATGCCACGCCCTATTTAGCGCACTACTACATCGGCCGTGTTCGCATGGATCAGCCAGAGGC
>JAHRXB010000278.1 GCA_019104905.1 Bdellovibrio sp. | reverse complement strand
CGTAGGGCCGATCAACAAGATGTTCGACTTTTGCATTTCAACATCGGCTGCCTTTTTCCCTTGAGACAAGGCATTCACACGCTTGTAGTGATTGTGAACAGCAACAGCCAAGGTTTTCTTCGCCTGCACTTGTCCGATCACATAATCGTCAAGATACGTTTTGATGTCCGAAGGCTTGGGAACTTTGAAAGTCCCTTTGACCGCCGTCTCACGCTCTTTTTCCTCGTCGATGATGTCATTACAAAGATCAATACACTCATCACAGATGTAAACGCCGGGCCCTGCAATCAGCTTTTTAACTTCTTTTTGGCCTTTGCCGCAAAAGCTGCATCTCAATGCGCCGTTAGTGTCTTTCGTTGTCATCGCTTATTATCCTTTTTTTGCTTTTCGAGATTCTACAACGTGGTCAAGCAATCCGAATTCCTTGGCTTGGTAAGGGTCCATAAAGTTATCCCTTTCCATCTGCTCTCTCAAGAAATCATACGGTTTGCCTGTGTGCGTTTCATAAATGCGAGTGAGTTTTTCTTTTGTTCTGAGCAACTCTCTAGCATGAATTTCAATATCCGTTACTTGTCCTGACAATCCGCCTCCAGAAAGGAGCGGCTGATGGATCATAATACGAGTGTTAGGAAGACTGTAGCGCTTTCCCTTCGTTCCCGCCGTCAACAGCAAAGAACCCATACTTGCTGCCATCCCCATGCAATATGTTGCCACGTCGCACTTTACAAATTGCATAATATCGTAGATCGCAAGACCTGCAGAGACACTTCCGCCGGGAGAGTTGATGTAGAGGTGGATGTCCTTGTCTGGATTATCGACTTCCAAGAAAAGAAACTGTGCGATAATCGCGTTGGCAACCTCGTCTGTCACCGCAGATCCTAAGATCACGATGCGGTCTTTTAAAAGGCGGGAGTAGATGTCGTATGATCTTTCACCCTTTGAGGTCTGCTCTATGACGTATGGAATGAGTGCCACTGCTGTCTCCTGTGGTTGTGATTGAGGTGTCATTCTTTGCTACCTATCGGAATACTTACGCAGGACTTTATCAAAAAGCCTTGGACCCGTTCAACTGCTGTGCTACATCTATTGAAGTTTGACAAAACTGAATCATTTTAAGGGGTTCTTATGGCATTCAATTTACTTAACAAAGACATCGAAACACTCACATGCCCGGCTTTGGTCGTGTTTTCCAAATCATCTTCTCAAAAAGATAAACCTGGAAAAGTGACTCATTCTGAGCTCAACAAAAGACTTGCGGGATCTTTGGAGGACAAGGCCATCACTGGTAAGCACCAAGAAACGGTGACTTTCCGTGAACTCAACTACAAAGGCTTCCGTCACGTGATCGTTGTCGGCCTCGGTAAAGAGAATGAAATTGACCATGAAAGCGTTCGTCAGTCTGTGGCAGCGGCTTTTGAAGCCATCAAAGCTTCCGGAGTCAAAGAAGCGGCTTTGCACTTCGATGGTATCACCACCAGCAAAAAAGACGCGGCGGACTTCGCCAAAGCCACGGCTGAAGGATTGATCCTGACGTCTTATGTTTTCAACGAATTAATGTCTTCTAAAAAAGAAGAAAAAGAGATCGACGTTCACGTCGTCACTAAGCTTGCGACCGACAAAGCGGTTAAAGCCGGCTTCAGTGAAGGTGTGATCCTTGGTACTTGCACAAACTTCTCTCGCCGCCTCGGCGATATGCCTGCAAACTATATGACTCCCACAATCCTTGCCAACACAGCAGTTGATGCTGCCAAAGGCACCGGCATTAAAGTCACTGTGTGGGACAAGGCGCGTATTAAGAAAGAAAAAATGGGCGGTCTTTTGGGTGTCTCCAATGGGTCTGCTCAAGAGCCTCGTTTTATTATCATGGAATACAAAGGCGCTGCGGCCTCTAAGAAGCCTGTCGTTTTTGTTGGTAAAGGTCTTACTTTTGACTGCGGCGGAATCAGCATTAAGCCTTCAGCTGGCATGGAAGAAATGAAGTATGACATGTGCGGAGGCGCAAATGTTATCGGCACATTGCTGGCCATTGCGAAACTTAAACTCAAAATCAATGCTGTAGGTTTGGTTGCTTCTACTGAGAACCTTGTAGGTCCTGAAGCTACAAAACCAGGGGATGTTCACACCGCTCGCAACGGAAAAACTTTCGAAGTGAACAACACGGACGCGGAAGGTCGTTTGATCTTGGCGGATGCTCTTTCTTACGCGACAGAGTTGAATCCACAAGTCATTATCGACGCTGCCACTTTGACTGGAGCCATCGTTGTTGCTTTGGGAAATACGCACACTGGTTATTTCACACGCAACTCGGCTTTGAAAAACAAAGTTGAAAAAGCGGCTGGTGAGTCTGGCGAGTGGGTCTGGAATATGCCTCTTTGTGACTTCCACGTAAAAGACATGAAAGGCACTTATGCAGATCTTTCTAACATGTCTTACACTAAAGGTGCAGGTTCCGCGACAGCGGCGGCGTTCCTAGAGCAGTTCGTCGGCGAGGGTATTCCTTGGGCCCACTTTGACATTGCAGGCACTGGCTGGGCTGTCGGAAATCGTCTTCCGTATTGCCCGAAAAAAGGGGCTTCCGGCGCAATGCTTCGCACGTTCGTCGAACTTGCAAAACAACACGCTTAATTAGCTCAAAAGGACTCCAACAAAAAACCCCTCAAGATTTAAGATCAAGAGGGGTTTTTTTTATGTCTTAATTTAAAAAAATCTTTCTTCTTTTTTACCAAGAAAGAACCATGGGATGCCCCAGGTGGCGCGCCACCTCGTCGCTCTCAATCACCAAAGCTTCTGAGGCCTTCTCATTGAAGAGCTTCACAGATTTAAGAAGCCAGGTGCGTGGCCACTCTTCGGGGAGATTTGAAAATCGAACCGTCACCGGCGCTCCTTCATTAAATTGAAACTCCCCGTCTCCAGGTCGCTCTCCCAAAATCTTTGCCACCGGCACAAACAGGGGACTTATTTTTGTCATGTCAGGAGAGTACTCACAACGGCCCTCAATCTCCATCACCGGCTTTTCGCCAGCCACTGAAACCCCTTCGGCCTCAAAGCTTAAAAAGACTTTGCCGAATTCCTGGCAAGCCAGCTTCTTTTGCCCACGATCATCCACAAAAACAAAGTGTCCCAAACCAATGCCGGTCCCCGCAGGTGTTTTGCGCAGCTCAAGGCCGGTCAAAAGACGTTGTTTGACCGCCTCATGAAGCTTTTCACCATTTAAATGAGAGAAATCAAAATTGTTTCTTACTGCTGCGGGATCGCGATTCACCTGAGCCTGGTCCGTGGTGCAATAGATGACGGAGTATCCCACCACAAAGCACAGAATAAACAAAGAAAACACACCATAGAATTTTCGCATAAGCCCGGCCCTCTTTGCTGTAGAATAACATGAGCTTTTAAGAGGACCTCGGTTTTTTTAGAATTTGCTGGCCGTTAGTCCGCCTTTAAGACTTTCCACAACCGACGGGTTGATACCCCTTAAACTCCGCCCCCATCTCTTGGGCTTCCATCGCAATAGCTAAAAGTCCCAGCTTCGCGGTCCAACCATAGACGTTTTCTTGAGGGCAGCCTGGCGTATTGATCGCAAGATCGGAAACACAAAGGCGCTTGTACACAGCGCCCGGACTGTTCAGGCTTTCCGTAGAGCTTTTCTCTGCATGAGTTCTTAAAAATCCCCCCGCCAAGTCACAGCCGATCATATAGATCACCGGCTCTGCGCTGGCACCATCCGCTTGCACGATGGACGGAATTCCTTCCTGAATAATAACCTCTTCGACGTCCCGCCCACCCTTGGCTGCCTTCATCTTCTTGCGAGATTTATAAGACCATTCTTTAACTTCCGCGCCTGAGCCCACTCGAATCACCGCAAGGCCGTATGTTCCGGCGTTGTTCTTCACAAAGACAAACGGCTCTTGAGTGATGCCGCGCTTTTGATAGTCTTCTCGAAGGCGCGCCAACATCGCATCCACTCTTTGCGCCAAGGCTTCTCGACTGGACTCATCCCCGATGTCGAAATTTTCAAAAAGTTCTGTTTCGACTCTCATCAAAAACGGATCGATTTGAGTGATCTGGGAAAACTCATTCACAAGCTGATTGTAGTATTTAAAATAGGTGCTCTTTTTACGCTGATACCAACCCAACTCGCGGGGAGGGTTCATCGGGAACTCGGCCACCGTCGCAGCCCAATCTTCGTAGGCCTCGGAAAAATCATTATTGCTAATGATCAAGTCGGGCTTAAAGGTCTTAAAAAGCTCTCCTGTTTTTAAGGCCGAGTGAACAGTCACTTCGTTTCCAGCAGAACTTGTTAACATCAAAGGCTCGGGAAGATCTTTGGGTATAGCGACTTTCACGACACGACCACTGGCTTCGATCAAATTACGAATGGTGTGTACGTTTTCCCAATAAAACGCATTGTTGGTGTGTTCTTCCGTAACTAACAGAATATTCTTAATGCCCGCCCCGTAGTGTTTAGTGATGTACTTATTCATCAATCCCTCTGACGTTTCCTTGTCAGTCGGACAGATGTTGTTAAACCCCGCAGGAAAAATATTCGCGTCGACATTAGAGATCTTATAACCGGAATCACGAATGTCATAACTAGAGTAAATCGGATAAGACAAGTTGCCGGTCTTCTGTGAAAACCAAGCACAAATGGCATCCATATTGGCGAGTGTCTGTTTGTGTAGTGTTAATTTCGCCACCGTGACTCCTTCGTTCCTCTTATAAATTCGGATC
>JAHRXB010000269.1 GCA_019104905.1 Bdellovibrio sp. | reverse complement strand
AGGGCACCTCAATTTGACTTAAGATTTCCTTGATGATGTCGTCTGTTTTAATATTTTCCGCTTCCGCTTCATAGGTCAGAATCAAACGATGTCTCATCACGTGATAAGCGATCGCCTTCACGTCTTCCGCCGTCACATAACCACGACCACGAATGAAGGCATGAGCTTTCGCCGCGCGATACAAGCTGATCGTCGCACGTGGTGAACCACCCACATTGACCAGATTGGCGATGCGGCTCAAACCGTATTCACCGGGCTTACGCGAAGCCATGATGATTTCGACAATGTAGTTTTTAATTTTGTTATCAACGTAAACTTGATCAGCCCGCTGTGACGCCCGCAGAAGATCTTCTTTAGAAATCACCGCGTTGACTTCAGGCTTTTCGTTCGTGCCCATGCGGTTTAGGATCTCAAGTTCCTCGCCTTTACCTGGATAAACGACGTTGATCTTAAACATAAAACGATCCATCTGGGCTTCAGGAAGAGGATACGTTCCCTCTTGCTCTAAAGGATTTTGCGTTGCCAATACCAAGAAGGGATTTGCCAACTTGTAAGACACGTCCCCAATCGTCACTTGTTTTTCCGCCATGGCCTCTAACAGAGCCGATTGAACCTTCGCAGGGGCGCGGTTGATCTCGTCAGCCAACACGATATTGGTGAAAATGGGTCCCTTGCGCGGAGCAAATTCTCCTGATTTTGGATTAAAGATCATCGTCCCGATTAGGTCTGTGGGCAGAAGATCCGGAGTGAACTGAATCCGTTGAAAGTCTAAAGAGATGGATTTAGAAACGGTCGCAATCGTCAAGGTCTTCGCCAACCCCGGCACACCTTCCAAGAGAATGTGTCCACCGGTGAGAAGCCCCATCATGATGCCCTCCACCATTTCTTTTTGCCCAACGACAACTTTGTTGATTTCGGCCATCATTTTTTCGATGAATTGGCTTTCTTGCTTGATCGCGGCATTGAGGGCCATTATGTCAACTTCACTCACGCTGTATCCTCCTAAAGAGATTAACTTACTTATTTCACAGTTTTCCCTTAAAGTTCGCAAGCTTAGACTTTCTAAAGCAGCGCTTCCTCTACCCTTGCCAAGGGACCAATAAAGTGGGACAAATTTTATATGATCAACAACAATACAAAAGTCTGGATATTTATTCTCACAAGTTCCCTCGCGCTGCTCGTTTTGGGCTATGAGTTGGGCGAACGACTAGGGTTGTTGATTGGATTTCTCTTCGCCCTCACTCTGAACTTCTTTGTTTTCTTTTACGGAGAAAGTCGCGTTCTTGCAAAACTCAACGCCAAAAGAGTCAAAGGACAAGATGCCTGGGGCCTTATCGACAAAGTTCAAAGGCTTTCGGCCGAACTTCATATGCCGGCACCGGCGATTTATATCACCCCCCACACTTCTGCGAATGCATTCTGCGTGGGTCATTCTTGGAAAAGAGGCTCTTTAGGTTTCACGGCTGGCCTTCTACAAAAGTTGAACGATGAAGAGCTGGAATCCGTGGTCGCCCACCAACTGTGCCACATCCGTCGTTTAGATACTTTTGCGTTTGGCGTAAGCAGCGCCCTAGCGAACTCTGTCGTAGGCTTAGGGCAATTCTTGGACTCTATTTTGCCTTATAAACTTCAGTTTTTTATGCCCATTCTTTCCCCGGTGGGTTGGTTCATTATCAAGTGCGTGGTGGTTGAAAAGTCTTTCTTCGAAAATGACTTGATGGCGTCGAATCTTCTAGAAAGCCGTCATCGCCTTGGCGAAGTTTTGTGGCGCATGGAAGGCCTGGCACAGACCATGCCCCTGGAAGTTCCTCCATGCACAAGTCACCTTTTCATGGTGAATCCTGAGGGTTTTAAACAAAAGAATTTATTTTTGAAATCTCACCCTTCCATTGAGGTCCGTTTACAGAAGTTGATGGGTTACTATCCTATCTAATTCGCAATGAACTCGCGACCTTGACAGGGAGATTTCAAAGCTCACATTTAGACAAGGTGTTATTATGGGTGAAAAATTAGAAGCCTCTTTTTCAGTACTTATCATGTCTATCGCTTCGTCGGCCGTGATGGCAATGGGCCTAGCTCCACATCCTCAGTCCGGAGAAGTAAGCAAAGATAAGAACATGGCTCGTTTTAATATCGACCTTCTGCTGGTCCTACAAGAAAAGACCAAAGGAAATCTCTCTGGCGATGAAGCCAAATTTTTGGAAAACTTAATCAGTGATTTGCAAATGAAGTACGTTTCCATCTAGAGGAGAACTGTATGAAAAAATCGTTATTTCTTGCGCTGGCTTTTGTTTTAGCCGCGCCCCCAATTCAAGCTCAAAGCCTGCCCAAAGATCCTCCAAAGCTAAAGCTGAGTGAGCCGTTGCCTGGAAATCTTTTTGTAGAGCTGGCAAAAGCCATCAATCCTGCGGTCGTCAACATCTCGACGACGGCTTTACCTAAAAATATGCCGCGCGGTCGTGACCCTATGCTAGAAATGCTGGAACAACTCTACGGCTTCCGCATGCAGCAACCACAACAACAACAGCGTCCCCAACAAATCGGCTTGGGAACAGGATTCATCATTCGCGAAGACGGCTTGATCATCACCAACAACCACGTGATTGCAGGAGCTGACATCATCAACGTTCAGCTCAGTGAAAACTCCAAGGATATCTACGAAGCAACTTTGATTGGAAGCGATGAACGAACGGACATCGCTTTGATTAAGATTGCGCCGAAAGGAAAACTTCCCGTGGCGGTTTTGGGATCTTCCAAAGATCTTGAAGTCGGCGAATGGGTCGCGGCCTTCGGGAATCCCTTTGGCCATGGGCACTCGATGACCAAGGGAATCGTTTCCTCCAAAGGACGGGACATCACTGAGATCAACAAAATCCCTCTGATCCAAACTGACGCCAGCATCAACCCCGGAAATTCGGGAGGCCCGTTGGTGAACACCAAAGGCCAAGTGATCGGCGTGAACTCGGCGATTGATGCTCGAGCGCAAGGGATCGGTTTTGCCATTCCGATTGATGAGGTGAAAACCATCTTGCCGACTCTGGAAAGCAAGGGACGCATCGCCCGTGGTTACATTGGCGCTGCTCTGGGTGATCTGGATCCCGAAGCGGCAGAGTATCTAGGACTAGGTGAAGTGCGCGGCGCTGTCATCACCAACATGGATCCCCGCGGCCCGGCTGCCAAATCAGGTTTGAAAGTTTACGACATTGTGACTGAGTTTAACGGCAAAACGATTCGCAGCTCTTTAGAGCTGATTGATGCCGTAAGTGACGCCCCTATTGGTAAAACAGTGAAAGCAAAAATTATCCGCAACAATAAAGACATGAACGTGAATGTCAGTGTTGCGGAAAGAGCGGACGACCGTCGTGTCAGGCCTGCTCAAGCAAAAACTTACCAAGGTCAAAAGGCTCCTTTCAACTTGGGTTTCACAGTTATTGACCCCACTCCAGAGCTTCGTAAAGAATGGGGGCTTCCTGAAGATATGACCCAACCCGTGATCATCGAGACCGAGCGCGCTTCTGTTGCCAGCAGAGGTGGACTTCGTGTTGGCGATGTTGTTCTGGATGTAAACAAGAAACCCGTGGACTCCAGCAAAGACGTGCTTAAGAACCTCAAAAAAGGGCAAAACACGTTGCGCATCGCCCGCAATGCCCGCATTCAAATCATCAATATCGAAGCAAACTAGAAAAAAGGTGCCTGGTGACATTTTCTAACCACGGCGCCACGGAAAAGCCCCTTCTTAGAGGGGCTTTTGTATTTTTGTGCTTTACCAATCGGCAACTTGTCTCAAAAAGAGCCACAGTGGTAACTCCTTACCGGCAAATTAAAAAAATCCTCGACCTAGGTCTTTAGTTTTTCTGGGCGTCGCCGAGAAGTTAATTGGACCATAGTATGGCTCCAGGTGTGCAAATAAGAATGGCAACAAGAAAGGGACTCTATGAAAGTCACCGAGGTCAAAGTATTCCCAGTCAACGAGGACCGACTCAAGGCCT
>JAHRXB010000261.1 GCA_019104905.1 Bdellovibrio sp. | reverse complement strand
GTCCATCATAGGGCAGCCCTCTTTGCCCATCATATCTTGGCAGTTCGTTCTCATTTCAGCGTGACAGTCCTTCATGGACTTATCTGAACGCAAACAGGTTGCCATTTTCTCATGCATTCCGGCCATGGAATCGCGCTGCTCTTTGGTCCATTCTTTATCCATCATCATTTTGGGTTTCGTTTTTGAATCTTTAGGGGTGTCTGCGCTCCAGGCGGTATTTCCGAGACAGACTGATAAAAGAGAGATCAATAAAATTTTTCTCATGAAAAGTCCTTTCTAAAAGAGTTTTTTGTGACACGTAAAAAAATTTTAGAAGAACTGCTTTTGCGGAGCACTCAAAAGACGACAGAAAGAATAAATAACATTTGATAGCAAAATATTATGTAATGACAGCTAACAGACATCTTCGGGCGAAGCCATTTGATTTTTCATTTCCTTAAATTTCGAGACAAAGTACGCAATTACAACTTCTTTAATTACCTATCTGTAGTTTGAATTCAAATAACTCGTGTTGATAGAGCTGCTCCATTCAAAAAAATATTTCCAATTAAGGAAACAGAAAGGGAAGTTATGAAACTTAAGATGCTCTTAACTGGTCTTTTGCTTATGACCGGTATGCAGGCGCCAGCGACGGAATTTGACAACGGGAGTGATGAATTTGAACCTCGTCCCCTTCCTCATTACTCTGAAGCAGAACTCCAGAAGCAGATTGAAAATGAAATGGCGGTCGCTTGCTCAGGAAATCTATGTAAGATCGTGGGTCAAGACAGTCATGGTTCAGGATGGACAGTGCAGTTTCAGGTCGGTTATGGACGCGCTAATGGTGGCACTGGCGACACGATCTATATCGGGGATTACCGAGACAATAACGATAACAAGGGATTTGCCAGCATTACGGTCAGCTACAAAAACTATAAGTGCCATTCGAGCATGTTGGTGACTCCGGCCGTTTACCGTTTCGTGAATACCTATCTTTATAACATGGTGAATTCTGATGGATCAGTGAAGAGAAATTTTTCTCCCGCAGATCAGACGGTCATCCTCTTTTACACCACGATGTTAAACAAAGTGAACTCGTGCGGTACAGGTCTTAACTAGGAGTCGAGTCGATATGGTTATTACAGAGTCTATCGGTAAAGTCGCAGTTGCGGCCTTTGTGGCCGGACTGTTTTGGGGAGAGGCGCAGGCACAAACTGCGCCGTCGGAGATCCAATTGAATAAACTAAGAATCACGAACCGAGCCCAATGCGCCGTTGACTCTGATTTTCCCACTGAGTCCGCATTTATTGTCGTCGATGGTTATAATGCGGGGAAACTTGTTCATTCCTTGGGTAAAAACATCGGAGGTAACGCCGACGAAATGAGTGCCAAGGGAATGCAGCAATTTCGGATTTCGGTCACGCGACTGACCAAAATCATCGTGAATAAGCTATTAGCCGGGCAACTTCCTTTGTTGCCGACAAATTTAAAGACGTCGTCTTTGGCAGGTTACAATGACATCGTCAAAAAATGTGAAGGCAAGACGTATTGTCCAGAACTGAATGGTTATCTGGCAAAAATATGGGACAACTCTGAGGGGAATGGGACGCCCTGGAGCTCTTTAGATAAGTTCACGGGAGCTTATTTTCTAAAGATGAAAAAGGCCGATCGAGTGGCTTGTCATTACGTCAAAAGATTTTCCCCCCTCCAGGAGCATCTCAATTCTGTCGAAGTTGATAAAGCTGTTTTGCAATCCATCGCGCAAGCGGTGTCAGATAAAGACAAATATCTCACGGATTGTGAAAATACAGACAGTGCGCTGGACTCTCGATATTCCATCACTCAGTTGGATCTAAGGATTCCCAATTCATTTGATTTTAGGGCGGTGGGTTTCGACTTTTGGAATAGCGTGAAGATCTATCTTTCGTTCGCTTGGCGCTACTCAAATATTCCGCTGCAGGTGGCTCCCCAATATGGTGCCCTTTTTAGATCCGTAGGACTGGAAGAGTCTATCATGATGATTCCAAATGGTTGCAAAAGCATTGAAAAGCCTGAGTGCGATGCGGCCTCCTTATCCATGAATAGTCTTCGTGAATTGGCCGGTATGGAAGGGGATCGCAGCGAACACTCGAAAGAGGTTCCACGAGGTCCAGAAGACGATGTTGTTAATCGAGGGGCTCGTGGTGTGAACGATGACTTCCTGGGCACTCGAAGCTACGAAGATGCCTCCGACTGGGTGGAAAATTTCCGCAGGAACTATGTCTCTGTTCGGGGTTCCATGAAGAACAGAGTCCAGAGTGCCATCCAATTTATGAATATTATTTCGTCTTCCATCACTCCCATGGAGTTAAGTGAATTTGTAAAACCTTTGGCTTTTGCGCCAACCTATTCTTCGCAGCATCGCGATGAACTGTACTCTCTTTGTACAGAGGCTCGACTGGCGGCGGATCAACGTATTGATTTTATGCGAACCGGAATTGATAAGGTCCAGCAACTGGATGTTATTAAGAAGTCTTTTGAAGGGTCTCGAGTGAGTCTCGCTGATGCTGTTCATTATTTCGATAAGGCCAGTGAAGGAATTCTTTCATATTGCGATTCTTTGGAAAGACAGAATATCTGGAATGTCGAAGGGTATACGGTGAACAAGGCCGTCCTGAACTCTTGGGCTCGAGAGCTTTTGAACATCCCTCCCTCTGCGACTATTGATATGAAACCCATGAAATTCGGGGCATCGCTTTTAGTCTGGGATGCCAGCAAGGGGAGTGATCCTGGAAATTCGATCTGCGCCTCCGCCATTGATTGTTCACGTAAAATGATCAAGTCTTTGGTGGATCTCTATGCCGTGGCAAAATATGCTGATGCTTTTTTGCCAATCAACTCAACAGTTGCGACTCCTGATATTTTTAATCCTTATGCGGATCTGAAGGCGTGTAAGGTTTACGATCCCTGGTATCAGACCCGTCGTGCGAACAAGCGCCTGATGGCTGATTTGGCAAGTACGGCTTTGTTTGGTTGGAATGCCTTACCACTTTATATTGACGTGGATTTTAAAGCCCCACGCGTAACCAGCCTTAATCAACTGATTCAAAATGGCGTGGTAAAATTTGATCCTAAAATTCAAAAAGAAAAAATGGAGATGGCTTTATTAGCTGACTTCGGTCCATTGGTCGGAGCCCCCTGTGCAGTCTCTATTGCTCCTGATAGCGCCAAAGAATTTAATTTCTACGCCTTTAATGGGATCTCGGTGAACTATTGTCGAATTCGTGAAGGCGGGGAATCGATTGGAAAGTCTCCTGGTGATGTCCAGGCCGGCACCCCCAACAGTCGATCCTATTGCGGTGGATGTTCTATCAACTTTGTCGGGGTTGCGGGAGGAAGTGCAGTTTCTTCAGGCGGTTTGCCTTTAAATCCTTTAAAACTTGGGGTTTATCTTTTCCGCAGTATTCATCGCTTCATCACAGCAAAAAAAGACAAGGTGAATATTCCCCGTGTGCAGACGGTGGATGTGAATAAGGTCGCGGCTGTTTACAAAAAATACGGCACAATTCCAGATCGCTGTGTCCCTCAGTTAAGCGAGGGCGTTGATTGTTATCAGAATCTCTGCGCCGCCAAAGCTGCGGATTTCTTTGAACGCTACACCGGAAAGAAAGTGAAAGATCTTGAGGTTGAGGAAGAAAACTCTGACGGAGTGAACAGTTCTGCGGTCACGAGATCCGTCGTCATTCGCTCAGACTATTGTAACGGCCCCGTGCGCGTTCGGTTCAACTGCTATGACGACGGAAAGACTTTCAAAACATACGAAAAGTTCGGCGGACTTTATGGTCTGACCAAAGACTGCCGCGACACCATTGGTCAGAATATTTGGGGAAATTAAAGTGAAAGCAATAGTGAAAGCCATATTTTTTAGTATTTTATTTCATTCGCTCTTTGCTGGGGCCTTCGTTGTTGAAAGCGGCTATCTCCAGCAGGATGACGGTCAATATATAAAAGCGACAAAGGTCACCTGTGATGGCGGTACGAAGCAGTACTGTCAGGCTCTTTGTCAGAATGGTTCTAGTTGTCAAAGAATAGAACCCTATTGCCGTAACTGCGCGGGAACCAGTTCCCCTCTTTTACGGCAATTATTTACGGAGATCTCTCGATTCTACAAAATTAAAAGAGAACTGCCTGATCGAGCTCCCCTTGTTCAATATCTTGCCACGGAAAAGTATGTGCTTTTAGACGTAAAAAGCGTCTTTAACTATTACACTCCTGTCGGAGGAGAGAGTTTCCTAAAAGAACTGGGCGCCCTTTGCGGCAAACAAGCTGAGACGGCTTTGCTGGCAGTTCGTCTTGATCAAGTAAATCAACCCATCGAGCTTAGTTACGTTCTTTGTCGAAATAATATCGGACAAACAACGGCCTTTGAGGTTGAACCTCGCAAACCAGAATTAGGCCAGCAACCTTTAAGTACACCATTATTTTTTAATTTAAACTGAGTTTCTCAGTTTGAATATCAACACCCTTAATTGGGAAAGGAGACAACATGAAACGTTTAGTGAAAGCGATGGCCACGACGGCTGTCACCCTGATGGCGATTCAAGCAAACGCCATCCAGGTGAACTACAGCTTCAGAGTGAACAGCTCGGGGCCTAGCATTTATCCGTGTAATGCGGGTTTGTTGACTGAAGACAAATACGGGGGCGACAAAGTAGCCTGTTATACGGCGACCACCCATGAAGCCTGTACTCCAAAATGTGAAGGCTTGGATTGTGATGGTGGATTTAAGCCGAAGCCACATTCTCTGGAGCTGATTAGCTACCATGGGGGCCCAACACCTCCACCTCCGTCAACTCCAGATCCTAAGAATGCTTGCGTCTGTACAACGGATAAGGGCCGTAAATACGGAAATTATCTGCATGTCAGTCATCGCCCCTGGGGTGAAAGTGTAGATCCTACGTCCAATGTAGTTTCTAGTATTAACACGGGTAAATTTGCGCAGACCTTTAATGAAGTGGATGCTTACAAGAACGTCTTGGAAAAGCTCTCTTTCAATCTAGGTACTGAATTATATAACGCGAAATACTTCGTTGATATCTGCTACCGTGGATCGCAAATCGATTACACGAACTTCGCAACCAAATGGAATGTTTTGGCTGAAGCGTCTGTAACCGACTATGGTTTCGGTGCACCTAATGATGGCTACAGTGAGATGGCCGGACTTAAGCATAAAGCTTATGTTATTTGCAGCCTTCAAAATAGATCCTGTGCCGACGGGGAGTGTGACGACAAAAACTGGGTGATTGATAGCAACTCTGTTCCTCAGTTTAACGACCTCTTCCTCAGCTCATTTATGCCGATCAAGGCGGATTTTAAGTACCAAGGCAGCAGTCATAGCACTTCCTCTGGTGGCTTTACAGAGCTAGTGGATCTTACGGACAAAGATCTCAAAGATCTTCGCGCAACAAAGTTCTGTAAAATTCGCTATGTCTTTGAAGAGACAAACGGAGACAACCCCACTACGGCTAAACAAAGAAAATGGCAAAAACATGGTGCGGATGTTTGCACGCACTCAAAGATCGAGATGAGCTATCTGGCTGATGCCTGCGCTGGCGGCGACTGCAGATAGGACAACTAAAAGGGAGAAGGACGATGTCTAAAGTTAATGTAGTACAAAATTGGTATAACAAAGGCAGAGGAGTATCGCTTCTTCTCCTGAGCGTTGTTTTTTTAATCTATGGATCGGCAGCTCATGCCCTCTGTGTTTTTGAAAATGACGAAAGAGTTCAAATGTATATGTCCCCCGAGACTCACTCTTGGGGGACATATGATGGAAAACAGCTTGTCACGGCCTCCAAGGCATTTAAATGTCAACAGGATGTCGGGCGATATCTCATGATTACTTTAGGATCTGTAAAATGGGGAACAAGTACCGACGCAAAGAAGAACTATATCTTTGATTCTTACAACCCCGGCGTTTGCAGTCTGGAAAACTCAAAAACCAATATTTCGCTGGACTCTGCCAGAAGCAAAGAAAGCTTCTCTAAACAATATAATTTCCTTCGCAGCTGTATCGACATCCGAGTCGTTGACCTAGGCGGAGAGCCTTTGATCGCCAAAGAACAGCAGAAGTACTGCCAGGTCGAAAAAGGAGTTGATGGTCAATATGTCCTTCATGGCGATATGTGTTTCATAAAGATTCGCTCTGCAAATCAGTTTATGATTCAACCTGTTTTGAACCCCAAATGTCTGGATCCGGCCTATCTGGATTCTTTAGGAATTGAAGCTCAAGACATGTTTGCAAATCTCAATGTCTTAGTGGCTGGCGATGACTCTGGAATAAGCACAGATGTCCAGCATATTGGAAGTCGCCCTATTCAAATCAATATTTCTCCTTCATCAAAACTTCTGCGGCTTTCAGAAGATCTTGGCCGAGGGACACCTCAGTTTATAACTGACTATAATGTCGATTCTGATTGGGGAAATGTCCATATTGAAACGGAAAGAGAAAGTACGGAAATCAATCTTTCCTTTTTTGTCTCAAATCTTATACAGAAGAAGTGCCTGAATGGTTCTTGCTCTAGTACCTCCAACTATATGCAGCCTTTTTTTGGTCAAATCGAATTATTTAAGATGTATAAAAATCGAAATCCTGAACTTATTGAAGAGTGGTGGGATGGCGGTTTGATTCCTCCGAATTGGCAGGGATTTGCAAAAGGAATCGGCTATCGAAGCCCCGACAATCTATTTAAGAATGGCGGCAAGTATCGTATCGTCGCAACTTTTCAAAATCCCACGGACGATTACGCCATTTTCCTTAATGGCCTTAAACAAATGTTGATCCATCGATTTGAAGTCGAAGGAAGCACGGTGGGAATTGATAATATTCCTGGATTAACAACATTAGGCCAACTGGGTGTGGTTCCAACTCTGAATGGAGTTCCTGGATTGGGCGGCAACAATCAGCAGGTGGACCTTGAAGAGACGATC
>JAHRXB010000173.1 GCA_019104905.1 Bdellovibrio sp. | reverse complement strand
ATCGTGCCCAACATTGGATCGATTGGGCCACGAAAGAAGGAGTGGTGGGCCACTTTTTCATAGATAGCACCTTCAAGCCCGTAGATGAGCTGATATTGAATGCCGTCATTACCCATGAAGCGGATCTCGTGGTCATGGAAGCTCAGAGCGGCCCGATGAGTGCCGCTCTATTGGGAAGTTACACCCGTAATGTCGTACGTAAAGCTCCCTGCCCCGTCTACGTTCTTACTCGCCACTTTTATGACAAACAAGAAGATCGGTTCACAGAGACACCGGCTCCTTAAGCGCGCACCTGCGACGGCCGCATGGAAGACGGTAGCTTCTTATAGATATTGTTGAGATGAGTCTTCAACGTTGCTTTTGAGATAAACAACTTTTCTGCAATAGCCGCATTGGTCATACCCTGCATTACCATTTGCATAATTCGAAGTTCACTCTTCGTGAGGCCCTTTTGTTTAAAGAACGCCTCTTGTTTAATAAACTTATCCTGATCCTCATCCAAAGAATAAAGGAGTGTGGTAATGGTCTGACCATCATTCACAATCAAGGCATCTACTTTATGCCCTTCAACCTCTGTTCCCTTGAAGAGTTTCATCCCTTCAGAGATCGCCGAACATTCTTCCACCTGATGATAGAGCCTCATGCAGGTTTTTCCGCATTGCTGCCCAACCATCAAGCCACACGTCTTCACTGAGTTGTCGTTTTGAAAGAGTACGCGCTTTTCTTGGTCTTTAACGCATAGACCCAATTTAGTTCCAAGATTTAAGAAATGCTTAGTGCTGTCTTCGCAAGCCACAACATCCTCCTCGTGCCCATATCATCTCCGGCATTTGGGTGGATGTCGATGATGCGCATCATGATCTTAACAATTTTTTAATCAATTTTAAGGCACTTTGAAATGTGAGGTCACACAAGAAAATGGACATTTGCGCTGCGACATTACCCCCATATACATATAGATATAAGGGCTCAAAAATAGCGATAATAGTTGAGGAATAATTGCATGTCTGCAATGTATCTTAAAGAAATGATCGAGAAATATTAGTATACGAGCCCTTAAAATCAGAAAACAAATCTAATATTCAACACAGAATGTATTAATTTATTCTTATTTATGCAGTTTTTTGATTACCATCCTGCAATTTTTTATTAAATATCGTGTTTTAACAAAAGTATGACTATAGTTTGTATCATTTTGTTAAAGTTATGTTAAGACGTACTCCCTGGGGGGACCAAGGGATCATATGATAATACTTTATCACACAGTATTGAATATTGCCCCCTAACGACCGAATATGAATACGAGAAAAGTTACAAGCCTCGAAAGGAGGACATTATGGGTGCAGCCCCTATCACTCACACAAATCCCGAAAAAAGATACATGCTCAAAATCCCCGTCCAAAAGCGTTCTAAAGAGACGGTGGCGAGCATTGTGGAATCCTGCGCACGTTTGCTAGTACAAGAACCCTATCATGCCATTACGACAGACAAGATCGCCGAAATGGCGGGGGTTAGTATTGGATCCCTTTATCAATTCTTCGCGAACAAAGAGGCCATTGTGGCCGCAGTTATCGATGATCTTTTGCAAAAGGACCTTGTTTATATCGAGGAAAACCTAGCCAAACTGCAGACGACAGATTTGGACTCAAAAGTTCACGCTTTCATTGATATTGGATTCACGAGATTCCATGACAATCGCCCTCTCAGAACAGCTCTTCAGGGAGTTCAGGGCATGCTGGACTACTGGGATACGCGTCGCGTATTTTTTGAGCACTACCAGAAAGCAGTGCTTGCTCATATGCCGGCCATCCCAGGTCGTGATCGCGAAATGATCGCTCTCTTTATCGTCAGCTGCTTTAACAATATTCTGCAGCTTGCGCTTTTAGGCCCTCAAACCCCCGAAAGGGAAGAGGCCATCAAAAAAGAGGTCTTCGTTCTGATCCGACGCTACTTAAATCCTTAAAAATATCTTGCTTAAGCACCCCCTCCTCGTATCCTGAATCTACCTGAACTCGAGGAGGGGTCCTTTTTTTTGAGCACGCGACGAAATCCCTTAAACAGACAACTTAGACTCTTTCCCGATCTTCTCTTGTGGCTGCTTGTCTCTTGCCTCGTCGGCGTACTTGCAGGGACCGCCTCCGCCGGTTTTCTATTCGCCCTGGAACTCACCACCCAAACTCGTTTAACAAACCCGTGGCTTCTTTATCTTTTGCCTTGGGCAGGAATACTCATTGCTTTCATTTACTCTCGCTATGGCAAAAATACGGACGCAGGAAACAATTTACTGATCGATGAAATTCACAATCCCCAAAAAGTCGTTCCCGCCCGAATGACCCCTTTTGTTCTTGCAGGAACTTTACTCACCCACTTATTCGGAGGTTCCGCCGGAAGAGAAGGCACTGCTGTTCAAATGGGGGGCTCTTTAGCGGACCAACTCACACATCTTTTTCACTTTGATCCCGAAAAAAGAAAAACCCTTTTGATGGCGGGAATTTCTGCCGGATTTTCTTCGGTTTTTGGAACACCTTTGGCCGGAGCTCTCTTTGGACTTGAAGTTCTGGCTATTGGCAAACTTCGCTATCAAGCGATCCTTCCTTGTTTTATGGCTGCCATCGTTGCCGACCGCGTTTGCACATCCTGGGGTGTTCATCACAGCACTTATTCAATTCTGGGGACTCCAGACCTTTCCGCATTGAACATTCTCTGGAGCCTTGTTGCTGGGATTTGCTTTGGACTTTGTGCTCTTTTGTTTTCCCAGAGCAGTCACCGTTTAACTAAACTTCTCAAAAAGACTTTTCAATCTCCCCTATGGCGAGCCTTCCTCGGTGGTATCACCATCATTCTGGGCACTCTTCTTTTAGGCACAGATCGCTACTTGGGCCTGGGATTAGCGCCGATCGCCGAAAGTTTTATCGGGCCGGTGCCTATTTATGATTTCCTATTAAAAATGATCTTCACCTTGGTCACCTTGGGTTCGGGCTTTAAAGGAGGCGAAGTCACGCCTTTGTTTTTTATTGGAGCCACCTTGGGAAATGCCTTAGCCTGGATACTTCCCCTCCCCACCAGCCTTCTTGCGGGAATGGGTTTTGTGGCCGTCTTTGCGGGAGCCGCAAACACGCCGCTAGCCTGTATGGTGATGGCGCTTGAAATTTTTGGAACAACACCTGGAGTTTACACGGCTCTTGCCTGTATCATGAGTTATATCTTTTCAGGACACACTGGCATCTATCCTTCGCAAAGAATTGAGGTCTACAAACATGCTCAAAAAAATTAAAACTCCCTTCTCAGATTTAATGCAGATTGATTTTCCTATCATCGCGGCCCCGATGTTCTTAGTGAGCAACACCGACATCGTCACTCAAGCCAGCGAGTGCGGTGGCATCGGGACTTTTCCGGCCTTGAATTATCGCCCGATTGAAAAATATGCGGAGGCTTTAAAAACCATCAAAAGCCAAACAAAAAAGCCCATCGGTGTAAACATCATCGTCAACAAAAGTAACACGCGCCAAGATCAGGATCTAAAAGTGGCTTTGGACCACGGCGTGGAGCTTTTCATCACTTCCCTGGGAAGCCCCAAAAAAGTGATTGAAGAAGCCCACAAAAATGGCGCGAAAGTTCTTTGCGACGTGACTAATTTAGAACACGCTTTAAAAGTTCAAGACATGGGGGCCGACGGTGTCATCGCCGTGGGCGCTGGGGCCGGCGGTCATGCAGGTCCCATTTCACCATTGGTTCTTATTCCTTGGCTTAAAACACGTCTGCAAATTCCCATCATCGCCGCTGGCGGTATTGCCCATGGTTCGATGATCTCTGCCTGTTTGGCTTTAGGAGCTTCG
This sequence comes from Bdellovibrio sp., assembly GCA_019104905.1. Lineage (GTDB taxonomy): Bacteria > Bdellovibrionota > Bdellovibrionia > Bdellovibrionales > Bdellovibrionaceae > Bdellovibrio. The sequence goes on along the minus strand of JAHRXB010000173.1, from coordinate 17,059 downwards.
GGTGTCAGCATTGGAACTCGCTTTATCGCCAGTCGTGAAGCTCAAGTGGATCAGGCTTATAAAGAAGCGATTTTAAAATCAACGCCGGAAGACATTGTGCTGACCACACGAGTTTCAGGAACTCCAGCGGCCGTCATCAACACACCCTATGTGCAAGAGCTAGGAACAGATCTTCCTTGGGCGATGAAGATTCTTAAAGATCATAAGTTAACCAAAAAATATATGGTTCCCCTGATTCACCTCATGGGCATGAAGTCCCTCGAAGAAGCCGCAACCAAACCTACCTGGAAAACCGTGTGGACGGCTGGACAATCCGTGGGCCTGGTCGAAGAAATCCTTTCAGTGAAAGAGATTTACCAGAAGCTGATTGAAGAATATGAAGAGAGCGTAAAACAGCTTGCCAGCTTGTCTGTGGAGTAAGTCTGCACAGACAAGTCACAATTTAAACTGTTTTCAAGGAACGGTTTCTTACCGACAACGTCAACTCATAGGTCATCACGGGCTCCGTCGGATGAGTCTTGGGAACAACCGCGTAACCTTTGAGTTTTCTTTCTAAACGATTGGGATTGGTCTTTGCTTCTTCAATCAAAGCCTTCACCGCTTCCACTTCGTCACAGATGAAATGAACATCCCCGTCGGCGCGTTTGATGTATTGGCCGGAAAAATCCTTAAAGATAAAATCAATTTTCTGCTTACTTTCAGTGATCGCCACCACCGCAGCCGCCGCGATGGACAACTCAGCACCAATCCCCAAAGCGCCGAAATACATCGAGCCCAGATGATTCTTGGTCCGATAGGAAAGAGGAATTTTTAGGATAAACTTTTTATCTCCGGCCTCCACCACTCGTGGGCTTACAAACAAAACCAGAGGAATTTTTAGAAGACCGTAGAGATTTACAAACGCCGTTAATTTGAGATTTTTCATGTTCATAATTTAATACTATGACTCGAGACCAGAGATGGACTAGCACTTTCAAACAGCGAGAAGATATTTTGACTAAATGCACCAAAGAGGATTTAATGATCTTAGACAGGCAGTCCGTGAAAAAATCCCCGCATTGTAAGTTCTCACTCCCTCCTTCTCACGGACTCCTGCCCTTTTCCTTGACCCCTTAACCTAAGCCCTTTAAAGGAGAGGTGTTGCAGGTAAGGGGCCTTTCATTTTATGGATCCAGTTCCAACAAAAACAAAATTTTTAGATCGTTGGACACCCAAGGTTGTGCGGGAAGCAAAACAAGTTTTCCGCGAGTCGGGCCTTAAAGGAGTCATCCGTCGTTACGGATGGAAGTTTTTTGCGGCCTTTTTCGCCTATTATCTTATCCGTGACATCACTCTTTACATTCTGATTCCGTGGTATTTTGCCACGAAGTTTATCTAAAGTTCTATTCCAAGAAAGAAACTGGCCACGAGGGCCATAAAGACGGCAAACGCCATGAGTGCCAGGCGATAATCTTTTTGTTTTACAAATAAAATCCCGGTCATCAGGACGCGCACCAAGGGCAACGTGACTAAAACACCCAGCCCCGCAAAGGAAAGCAGCAATGCGCGGTCATTCATAATCAAAGCCCATTGAATACTTTCAGAAAGAGACTGCGGTTTATATTCAGAATAAGAAGTTAAAACATCCCCGCCCTGAGCCCACATCCACAACCATCCCACAAGCAAAAGCATCCCCGCAAAGAGAACTCCCGCACGCAAAAGATGACTGATCTTCAATTCCAGTTCATGCAAACTCATGACAACCCCTTCACGATCATCTGAAGGGAGACCACAACTAAAACCACCACAAAGATCTGTCGAATCCGTTTTGCTGGCATACGCACCATGGCTTTAGCCCCTAGGAACGAGCCTAAGATAATTCCCACAGCCACAGGAGCGGCAATTTGCGGCTGAATATCGCCGCGCAAAAGATAAGCCCCCGCACTGGCCGCGGCCGTCACCCCGATCATAAAATTCGAAGTGGCGGAGGACACCTTAATGGGAAGCTTCATCGCTTCATCCATTGCAAGAACTTTAAAAATTCCACTGCCGATCCCAAGCAGAGCAGAAAGAACTCCCGCCCCAAACATCGCAAACAAACCCAACGGCACTTGTTGTACTTTGTATTCCACCCAACGTTCATTGCTTTCGGGATAAGCTCCATCGAGTTTCAACGATTCAGCCCACGGGTGATTCTTGGCGCCTAAATATTCCTCTCGTCTTCGCAACATCATCAACGCTGAAAAAAGAAGAAAGAAACCAAAAAGAAAAAATAAAAACTTAGTTTGAATATACGATGAAATCAAAAACCCAACAATCGCTCCGGCCACCGTGCCAATTTCAAGAAAGACAGCCAGACGTAAATTGGTGAGAGAGTCTTTAAGATAGCTGGCCGCCGCCCCCGAAGACGTCGCCACAATAGAAATCAAGCTGGCCGCGATCGCATAACGAATGTTGACGTGATAAAAAAGAGTCAAGACCGGAACGATGATGATACCGCCCCCCAAACCGAGGAGGGCTCCCAAGAAACCTGCCGCCACCGCTGTAAAAAGAAGAAGGATCTCTAACATGTCCCTTGTGACCTATTTGGGGCACTCATAAAGACGTACCAGACGTGCCCCGAAGTAAGTTCCCTTCTTGGTGAACTCCCAAGGGGGGTACGGTAAGAACACGGCTTCGGCACATTGCCCAGGCTGCGCGACAGCCCATTGGCGATCCTCTGAGGACGCCGTGTAGATGTCGCCAGTTTTTTTGTCTTTGATGCCGATCGCAAAAGAGAAAACTTTAGAAGTGATATCTGAATCAGAGCGAGATACTAAGGCCACCGGAATTTCAACTCTCTCAACCCCCGTAATCTCTCCGACGACGGTTTTAGAGAAAATAACACTGTAATTCGCCATGACGATCCACAAAAGACCGCCTACGACGAGCAAAACTAGAACAAACTTCGTAAATTTCCAAATAGTTGCCATAGAAATGGATTATCGGTTAGTTTGAATATCGTCAACAAAAAGGACCCCCACCGTGTTTTCAAGACAAGAAAAAATTCTCCTCGGAATCCTCGCCACAATCCAATTTAGCTCCATCGTGGATTTCATGATCATGATGCCTCTGGGGCCCCAACTGATGCGGATGTTCTCAATCAATCCTCATCAATTCGGACTCCTTGTGTCATCATACACTTTCAGTGCGGGGATTAGTGGCTTCTTAGCCTCGTTCTTCATGGACAAGTTCGATCGCAAATCCAGCCTGCTCTTTTTCTTCGTGGGATTCTCGTTAGGGACCATCGCCTGCGCTCTGGCTCCCACCTATGAGTTGCTACTTTTTGCGCGCGGCCTGACCGGAGTCTTTGGGGGTGTTTTAGGATCCCTGGTTCTTGCCATCGTCAGCGACTCGATTTCTTATGAGCGCCGCGGAAGCGCCATGGGAGTCATCATGACGTCTTTCTCTATGGCCTCGGTTCTGGGTGTGCCTTTCAGTCTTTTTTTGGCAAATCAGTATTCTTGGCATGCGCCGTTTTTGTTTTTAGGAGGAATCTCGTTGCTTCTTTGCGGGGTGATTTGGTTCTACATCCCACCCATGCGCTATCACCTCGCAACTAAGCGAGCCAAAGAGCCCCCTCATCGCATCTTGACTCGCATTTTGCACAACCAAAATCAAAGACGGGCCCTGTTCTTTATGTCCTCGGTGATGTTTGGTCACTTCGCCATCATTCCTTTTCTTTCCCCTTCATTAGTGGCCAACGCCGGGATGACAGAAGCTCAACTTCCTTTGATGTACATGGCTGGCGGCCTCTGCACGATCTTCTCCTCACCTTTTATCGGGCGTCTGTCAGATCGATTTGGAAAACATCGCGTGTTTTTATGGGGAGCACTGGTAACCTTAATCCCCTACTGGGTCATCACTCATATGGGCCCAACGCCACTGTGGATGATTCTTTCTATTTGCGCGTTCTTCTTCGTTTCTTCAGGGGGACGGATGATTCCGGCGACGGCACTGGTTTCTGGAACCGCCATGCCTCAAAATCGTGGCAGCTTCATGAGTATCGTCAGTTGTGTGCAACAACTGTCCTCGGCAGTTTCAAGTTATATCGCGGGTTTGATTGTGACGACGGGTCCCCAGGGACACCTGGATAACTACAATGTGGTCGGCTATGTGGCCTTGGTCTTTACATTTGTCGCGATCTATCTTTCGCGACGAATCCACGCGATCGAAGAGCCTTCTTTAAATGCCAGCGAAGGACATCTTAGCGAGCCCCTTATTTAGGTCCCGATTTTCTTTCTTAAAGACTTGATCTCTGCATGGATTTTTTTGGCTTCAAGTCTTTTTCTTTGTGAGCTGCGAGTCGGCTTTGTGGCAATTCGTTTTTTGGGAACAAAAAGAGCCTTACGTAAAGTTTCATGAAGACGACGAATGCATTCGGAACGATTCTGATCCTGGTCGCGATGCACGTCGCTGCGAATAATCAGATCACCTTCTTCCGTCAGTTTTCCATGCAGCTTCTGGGCAAGTTTTTCTTTTAATTCGGGACTGAGCACATGAGAGGCCCATAGGTTCCAACGCAAAATGGCCGCGGAATTTGTGCGATTCACATTCTGCCCTCCCGGCCCCCGAGAGCGAGCATATGTGAAATCCATCTCTGCAAAAGGAATCTGAATTGTTATCACGTCGCGGGTGTCTCAAAATCGGCGTGACCTTCGCCGATTTTGCTCCCGTTTAGAAAAACCTCATACGCCATCGGCGACGCTTTCACGATCATGGCACTCACCCCACAGTATTTCGTCATGGAAAGTCGAACGGCTTTCAGGACTTGTTCTTCTTTGATCTCAGAGCCCGCAACGTGGAATTGCAGACGGACCTCCGTAAAAATAGAGGGATAACTTGAGGTTGTTTCCGTGTGGGCGTTCACTTCGCATGAAACAAGATTGAGTCTCATTTTTTGCAAAATAGAGACAACGTCCATTCCAGAACACCCGCAAATACTGGCCAAAAGAATTTCCTTAGGGGTCGGCCCTTGGTCCTTACCGCCCGCTTCGATTTTAGCGTCCATAACAAGCTTATTATCGCGAATTTGCGACTCAAAGCCCAAACCACCCAACCACTTCGTTTGACACTCTACGCGCCCCATCAGGGCCTCCTTCGTTCTGCTTTTAAACTACAACCCATAACGCCAGAAGTAAAGAGATGCTCACAGTCAGGATCATTTGCGTTTCAACCGCTGCAGAGTATAGACTAGGAGAGTTAGGAGTACCTTATGATTGCAATGATTGCTACAGCCTTACTTTCTTTGATCGCCGGTGGTGGCGTGGGCTGGGCCTTGCACAAGTTTTTCAATGCACGCACCTTACGACACGCTCGCGAAGAAGCTCAAGAGATCATTGGCGAAGCCAAAGAGATCGTAGAGCTCAAAGCTCTCGAAGAGCGGGAACGCGTCCAAGAAATCGAAATGGAAATGTGGACCAAAGTTGAACCCGACATGTTGAAGGTTGAAGGTCGCATTGAAGAACTGCAAGAGCTCGCCAATGAAAAGAAATCCAAAGCGGATTCCATCGTGCAGGATGAAAAGAAAAAACTGCAGGAACGCGAAACGGATGTCAAAACTCAAGAGCAGGCTTTAAAGGGGCAAGAGGCCGAACTCAATAAACTCAAAGACGTCCAGAAGAACCTCAACAAAGACCTCGTGCAAAAACTCACGGAGCGCCTGGGCACCTCTGCAGAAGATTTCAAAACCCAACTGAAAAATCAGATGGAAGAAGAGACCCGTCGTCGTGCGGCCCGCTTTATTCAAGAATCCGAAGAGGACGTGAAAGAACATGCGGAAACTCGAGCCAAACGAATTTTAAGTTTAGTTATTGATCGGTTTGCCCGCCCTTACTGCGCAGAGCGTGGCATTGGCGCGGTGAATTTCCCGGACGCCCATATTCGTAAGCTTTTCTGTGATCCCAATGGCAATAACATCAAAGCCGTTCAAGAGGCTTGTGGCTGCGATATTATCGTCGAAGAAGGTATGGACATGGTCGGAGTTGCAGGCTTTGACCCTGTTCGCCGCGAACTCACTCGCCGCACCTTGGAACGTGTTTTCAAAGAGAAGAAGAATATCAATCCTGATTTCATCAAGAAGATTGCAGAAAATCAGAAGAAAGAACTCTTTAAAAACATCAAACACGATGGGGATGCTCTCGCCAAGGAACTCAAGCTTGAGGGACTTAACGGCGAAATTCGCCAAATGATGGGATCTTTGCGCTATCGCTATTCCTTCACGCAAAATCAATACTTCCACTGTGGCGAAGTGGGCTGGTTGTCCGGCCTTATGGCTGCCGAGCTGGGTCTTGATATCAAAAAGGCGCGCCGGATTGGAATGCTTCACGATATCGGAAAATCGATGGATCACGTGATGGAAGGTGGCCACGCCGTGATTGGGGCGGACTTTATCGCAGCCCGTGGCGAAGCTGCCGACGTCGTTCATGCGGTCAAAGCCCATCACTTTGATGAACAACCGTCTACGGATCATGCTTTCTTGGTGATCGCCGCCGATGCGGTTTCAGGAGCAAGACCCGGAGCCCGTCGTTCGACCATTGAGTCCTACAATCAAAAAGTTTCTGAACTTCAAGATATCGCGCGCAGTTTCCCTGGCGTGACAGATTGTTTTGTCTTAAGCGGAGGCCGCGAGTGCCGCGTTCTTGTGAACGGCAAAAAAGTCGATGACACTCAAGCCTTGGATCTTTCAAGAAAGATCGCAGCTCGCATTGAAGAAGAGTGCAACTACCCCGGACAAATCAAGGTGGTTGTAGTTCGCGAAACCGTTGTCACAGAACAAACACGCAAAGAACTCGCATAAGACGCGAGTTCTTTCTGTCTTCCAGCAGACCTTTTATTAAAATCCCTTCATCCTTGCTCTTTTAGAAGATTCTCCGATCTACTTCAGTTTCAATAAAGAGGTAGTTTTCAAAACAGGAGAACCTCATGGTCATCGAAACCTCTTTAGAAAAACAGCACACGCCGCGGGTGCTGGTGATTGACGATAGCTTGGATTCAGTCAAACTGATGTCCCACATTTTAGATCACTACAAGTGCGACATAACAATGGCCTTCGACGGGCAAGATGCCATTCCACTTCTTGTAAATCGGCAATTCGATTTGGTGGTGTTGGATTGGCAAATGCCACAAATGGGAGGACGAGACACCTTGCTTTTGATGGATCGTCTTCTCACAGAACGAAAGGTTCATAAGATTCGTCGCCCCATCCCGGTGGTTATTTACACCGGACACAGTGAAGAAGAGCTGGATCTTCCCTTGGTGCGCAACTTCACGTACATGGGCTTTATCAATAAGCGCCAAGCGTTCAGCTCTATGATGCGATCTTTTAATTATATTTTGCGTTCAATCTAAGGTGACTTAGGAACGTACGAGAGGGGCTTTCTGGCAGGATGTCGGAAGCCCCTCAGTCCATTTTAAGGACGAGCGCACTTGCCTTGATTTTGACAACGAAGCATCTCATAGCGGTAGTCCCGCATTTCTTTTAGGGTGTACTCAAGCTCTCGCTCAAAACCCAAAGCAACAGACCCTTTTTGAGCGACTGAAAAAAACTCGCTGACATATTTAAACTTGTCTATGTCAAACGTCTGCTTTGAAGATGTGGAAAAAAAACGAAGCGTCTTGGCCGAACGAACCGATTTTAGAAATCGCGCTCTTTGCTCTTTCGCCTTTTCTAAACCCGCACGAACATCTTTCCAACATTTTACTTCGGCGATCTTAACGACCTTTTGCAGGTTATTATCGAAGATGACGACATCAAGTTCTCCGATCACGCGGGTTTCATCGCCATATGCAATCCCCAAAACAACATCGTACTGAGGAGCGGGGTATTCACGCTGCATATCTAAGCGCGCTACTTCCTCGCAAATGGAACCTGAGTCCTCATAACTGCGGGGGATGTCTTTCAAAGCTTCGAAATCCTGTTCCCAAGCGGCATAGACCGTGGACGAAGACACCAAAAACACAAACAACACAGAAAACAACTTCATCACAAACTCCCCCCCTCGCAAGAAGACTGCGGATCGAAGTCCTCTTTTGCCGAGAAGGTTCGGCAAAGGCAATCAGATTGTCCCTCAAGGCCATTTTTGCGCCGCGTCTTTTCGATGGCAGCAAGGCTCTGCTATAAATTCTCGTTATGGACCCTGACCCCTATCCGCGATTCTTAAAATTCTTTTCTCTTTTAAATAAACAACCTGGAGCATTGCTTTGACGGAACTTATCGTCGTCCTCGTCTGCCTTTTCTTTAATATGCTCTTATCGGGCTCTGAGATGGCCTTTGTCACCGTCAACAGACAACAGCTCAAAAGACTGGCTCCCACCAATCGCAAAGCGCGGCTTTTACTGCGCCTGAAAGAAAATCCCGAAAGAACTTTGTCGGTCATCCAAATTGGTATCACCTTGGTGGGCGCGGTGGCCGCCGCCGTTGGGGGAGCGGGAGCCGAAGAAGCCTTTAGTCCTTTTCTGATGGAGAAGTTCAAGGTCACAGAACAGTCTGCCGAGGCGCTGGCGATCGCCATGGTCGTCCTGCCGATTTCCTACTTGAATGTGGTTATTGGCGAGCTGGTTCCAAAGACCATTGCTCTGCGCAGTCCCCTGACCTTGGCGCTGTGGTCGGCCCAAGGACTTAATATTGCGGAAAAAATTCTTTCTCCCGCGGTCACCGTCCTCGAAGAATCTACCAATTTGATCTTAAAGATCTCTCGCTTTGGATCCAAGAAAGACTCATCCCCCCACCCTCACGACATCGCGATCGAAGATCTTCCCCTTCAAACCAAACAGTACGTGGTCAACCTTGTCAGTGCGGATAAAAAAGTAGCCCGAGAAATCATGCTGCCCTGGAAAGATGTCATTCACATTCGTAAGGCAGATAACATTGAAGATGTCGAAACCATCATTATGAACTCTCGACACACCCGCCTTCCCGTTTTAGACGGCGACGATGTCGTGGGACTGATTAATACCAAAGAGTTTTTGGCGGCACGAAGATATGAAGAAACAGAATGGCAAAACCTGATACGCCCCATTCTTAAATTCAAAGCCTTCGAGCCCCTTTTTAAAATCCTTCTCAAGATGCAAGAACATAAATCCCATATGGCGGTGATTTACGACCAGCAAAAATTCGTAGGCCTTGTCACCATGGAAGATATTTTTGAAGAGATTATCGGTGATGTTTTTGATGAAGACGACGATGGGCTTATTAAAAAGATCTTAGCCTCAAAATCGCGTCGCCGCCCTCGCGCCACCTAGGCTGACACATTCCATGAACATGTCTGGGTTCGAAAGAATGTTTTTGAATTCAAAAGAAAAACCCCAAACCTTTGTCGGGTTTGGGGTTTTAAAGCTCAAGTCCCTTTAAAAAGAGAGGGCCCTGAAGAGCCCTCTGCAAATTAAATAACTTTATTGGCGTGATATTGCTCTTCAGAGAAGTCATCCACAAGAATGGCATCGTAACGGATGGCATCGGCTTCTTGGATAAGTTTCAACTCATCTGCAGTGATGATGTTCTTCTGACGAGCCTCATCCAGCAACAAGTGAACTTTCTTCTTAGGAAGGGCCCCTTCACGAATGGCTTTCTTCACTTTTTTCTCTGCTGCTTCTGCTTTATTCACAAGAGAGAACGCATACTCCAGACGACCGATCGCTTCGTTACGATCTGTCGGCAGATAGATTCCATCAGAAAGACGTTCACGGATTCCGCCCTCTTTCAACATCGCTGCCGCAATCCCATGAGACCAACCATCAGAGGCTTGAGATCCCACAGAGTTGATACGCGACCAAGCACCAATCCAGCCTTTAAAGAACCAACGAAGACCCGGAATTTTCAAGTTATCAAAGATACCATCAAAACCTTTTTGGATTTCCGCCATACAGCGCTTCAAGTTGTAATGTGCGAACGCCAAATCCTCTTCACGACGGCCTTCAGCCTCGAAACGACGAAGCAGAGCTGTCGCAATGTACATATTCGCTAAGATATCAGCAAATCGACCCGTGATCTTTTGTTTGGCCTTCAATTGACCACCCAAAACACCCATCGCCACGTCAGACAGCAACGCAAAAGTCGCTGAAGACCAAGACAAACGACGAACATAAACTTTCATCTCAGGGTGAACATTAGGAGTGGACGCCAAGAAACCACGCGAGCAAGAAAGAAGAACCGCACGGCAAGTATTTCTCACCACGTGACCGATATGGCCCCAGAATGCTCTATCAAAACCTTTCACGTCGCCCGCTTCAGCAGTTTTCACTTCTGTGTAAGCAAAGGGATGCGCTCGCAAAGCACCTTGACCGAAGATCATCAAAGTCCGAGTCAAGATGTTAGCCCCTTCCACAGTAATACCGATCGGTGTGGCAATGTAAATTTCAGCAAGAACGTTGCGAGGTCCCATTGAAATCCCCGCACCGCCCATAATATCCATCGCATCATTGATGATGTGACGGCCCATTTCCGTTGCATAGTATTTTTGCATCGCTGTGATAACGCCGGGTTTGATCCCTTTATCAATGGCACCAAGGCAATAACGTCTCATCGCTTCAAGCTGATAAGCTCCCGCCCCAATACGCGCCAAAGGTTCTTCAACCCCTTCAAAGCGACCAATCGACATACCGAATTGACGACGAACCAACGCATGAGCCGACACCACGCGAGACGCAAGCTTCGCCCCACCAGTGGCTTGTGCTGGCAAGCTGATACCACGACCTGCCGCCAAACACTCCATCAACATCAACCAACCCTTACCGGCATTGGCCACACCACCGATGATCGCGTCTTCCGCGTTCACGATAACGTCTTTACCTTGAGTTGGGCAGTTGTAGAAAGGGATTCCCAAAGGATCATGACGACGTCCCAAAACAACACCCGGAGTGTTTGCAGGGATCAAGGCCGCCGTAATACCAACATCCTCACCTTTACCCAAAAGATTTTCAGGGTCACGAAGACGGAAAGCCAAACCGATCGTTGTAGAGATCGCAGCCAAGGTGATCCAACGTTTATTCCAATTCAATTTAATCTGAAGTTTTCCATCCGGTCCTTTGAACAAGACACCTGTGGAAATAATAGAACCCGCATCAGAACCTGCAGTGGGCTCGGTCAAACCGAAACAAGGAATCTCATCCCCTGTTGCCAAACGAGGAAGATAACGTTTCTTTTGTTCATCAGTTCCATAGTGAGCCAACAATTCAGCAGGTCCCAAAGAGTTTGGAACCATCACGGTGATCGCCGCAGACAAGGAACGAGAAGACAACTTCATGATCACTTCTGAGTGCGCTAACGCTGAGAAGCCCAATCCGCCGTATTCTTTGGGAATGATCATGCCCAAAAACTTTTCTTTTTTAATGATATCCCAAGCTTCTTTAGGAAGTTCTTTTTCCTTTTGAATCTTCCAATGATCCAAAGCCGCGCACAGTCTGTTTACGGGACCATCCATGAAGGCCTGCTCTTCCGCAGTCAAAGAAGGGTAATCTTCCTTCAAAAGATTTTCAAAATTAGGAGCGCCTGAAAAAAGATCTTTTTCGACCCACACAGCCCCCGCATCCAAAGCCGCTTTCTCTGTGTCAGAGATCTTAGGCAAAAACTGCATCTTCTTCATGAAAGCCAAGAGACCCGAAGTCACCAAAGCCGCACGCAAAGGAGTGATAAGGAAGATAACAGCAATGACTGCATAAACCGTCAGCAGCCAAACCGGCGCGCCAAATCCGATAAGGACAGCGCCTAGGGCGATCGCCCAAACAAGAAGAGGGCTGCTAAAGAAGCCCACAAACAACAGAAGAACCACAGAGGCCAATACCCATAGGCCCGTGTAGCTCTCCAAAAACATTCCATAGAATGAGTTGATAGAATCCACGATGAATCTCCTTTTATTGAATTACCTCAATAATTAGACTCTGTAATATGAGCATGTGCAAGCGATTCAGGCCCGATATCTATATATAGACCGAATATGAGAGGGGGGTTTTATGAGAGTTCTGAGAATGCTTCGGAACTAAAAACAAAAGCCCTCGTAAGAGGGCTTTTGTCACAACTTAAGTAGTAAGTCTTAAGACTAATTACTTAGTTTCGCCAGCAGGAGCTGCTTCAGTAGCTGCAGGAGCTGCCTCAGTCGCTGCAGGTTGACCTTCAGCAGGAGCTGCTTCAGTAGCTGCAGGAGCTGCTTCAGTAGTAGCAGGTGCTTGCTCAGCAGGTTGGTTCTTAGAGCAAGTGAAACCAGTTGTGAAAGAAAGAGCTAGCAAAGACGCGATAACGATTGCTTTCATGTTGTTGTCCCTTCATTTATTAAATTAAGCCTTCCCATTTCCCTTGTTTTCCGAAACACGCTTTAACCTGCATTCCGTTGACAACTTCATGAGTCCGCATTTTTGTTTTTAAAACTCGACTAAGGACCAAATTACAAAAACCACGGCCTGTTAGCAAACGAAATCTTCAAAATTATTTTTGGCAATGCGAACACCAGAAGGTATTCCGACCACCGAGAATTTTTGTCCTGACCTGTTGCCCACAGGTCACACACGGTTCGCCGCCTCTCCCATAAACCCGAAAAGTTGTCTGAAAATATCCGCTCTCCCCTGTGGCCTGGGCAAAGTCACTAATTGAAGAACCACCTTGTTCGATAGATCGAGATAAAATTTTTTTAATCTCGGCCACCAAGACCTCCGCACGTTCTTTAGATAGACGCCGGGATTCCAATGTGGGTTTTATTCCCGCCGCAAACAAAGCCTCACTCGCGTATATATTTCCAACTCCCACGACAATCTTCTGATCCATCAAAGCCACCTTCAGGGCCACCGTCTTTCCGCGCAAACTCTCCCATAAGACCTCCCCCGTAAAATCGGCATTTAAAGGTTCCGGGCCCAATTCCGCCAACTTAGGATGCTTCTGGGGATCTTTCACATAATCAAAACAACCAAAACGCCGCGGATCCCGATAGGCCAAACGAAGCCCGCCGCCAAAGTGAAGATAGATATGATCATGAGCGCGCTCATCCCCCTTGGGGGCCACTCGCCAGGTCCCGGTCATCCCTAAATGTGAAAGCAAGGCCCCTTTTTTGGTCCACAGCAGAAGATATTTCGCTCGCCTTTCGACAGAAAGAAGCTTTTCTCCGATCAATGTGCTTATTTTTTTAGCAGGAATGGGCTCCCGAAGATCTGCCCTCATTAATTCAACCTTCTTTAAGACCGGCTGATCTTTGAGTATTTCTTCAAGCCCTCTTCGGACCACTTCAACCTCGGGAAGCTCTGGCATAAGGCACCTCTTCATGATGGCAAATTCCAAAACATTGTATCACAGTCCCCCTCCCCCATCTTATTTAATGCGCCGTTTACGAGCGAGGTCGCACATTCGTTATTCAAAGAAATCCTTCTTTTTGATTGTCACAGACTCATAATTTCTTAATTATTCGCATTAATTAATTCAGCAACTGATGCCTACTCTGGAGACCTGCATGCCGAGAAATCTTCTTCCCCTGCTTCTTTTATCGCTGACCCTTCTTACCAGCAGCCTTGGGCACGCGACGGATTTTAAATGGTTCCAATTCAACCTTATGAAAAGCGTCGACAACAAGATCCCTTTCGGAAATCAACAGGACACCTACTTTGAAATGGAGTTTGGGGGACGCTCCGGAGCCTTAGATCTGTATGGATATCTGGATGTTTTTGACGTTTTTGATACCTCAGACAGCGACCGCCATCTTGGCGATAATTTCTTTTTCAAGTTCGCCCCACGAGTTTCCCTGAATACTCTCGCCGACGCAGACCTCAGCGTGGGAGCGGTCAAAGAATGGTATCTCGCCATGCTCTTCAATGGCGGCGACAGATCCCTCCAAGAACAATATATCGGAATTGGCTCTGACATTGAGGTTCCCTGGCTTGGCAAGTTAGGTGCTAATCTGATGGCTCGTTATGTTCGCGAAAACTACGGCGCCGCCAATGAAAGAACCTGGGACGGTTATATTCTTTCCACCAACTGGTTCAAACCTTTTTACTTCTTCGCAGATGCCAGCTTTATCACCTATCAGGGATATCTCGATTATAAATTTGCGGCCAACAAGATCGCGGATTCCACCGATCGTTCCGACAGCTCTTTGGAGTGGTTTAACGGATTGTACTGGCACTCCCCTCGCTACGCCGTCGGTTACGGTCTTAAATACTATAAAGATATGGCGCTCTTGAAGGACGGCGGCTTCGCGGGAGAAACCTCCGGAGTGGGGCACTACTTTGCGCTCACCTATAAATTCTAATTTACGTTTGAGACAGCAAAACTCAACTTGCCTTTTCAGGGCAAGGAGACAAGGATGCTAACCGTGCGCGCAAAATCCTGAATCCAAGAGCGCGCAGAAACGGGATTTGAATCAATGTCAAAACAAGAAGTGCCGCCAAAAGAAAACGGATTATTAAATCTCGTCTTCAATATCGTTTTGCCAGTTCTCATTTTAAACAAACTGAGTAAATTTATCGGTCCGCCTGCGGCCCTTGTTCTCGCCTTGGCGTTTCCTTTGGGTTATGGGATCTATGATCTTGTTAAACGAAAGAAAGTGAATGCCTTTTCTGCCTTAGGACTTCTGAACGTCCTTTTCACCGGGGGACTTGCCCTTTTGGGATTGCATGGCTTTTGGTTTGCGATCAAAGAAGCGGCTTTTCCAACATTAGTAGGGCTTTTTGTTCTTGGATCCGCCTTCACCCAGCGCCCGTTTATTGAAACTCTTTTTTTAAATCCTGCGATCATGAAGGTCGAACTGCTAGAACAGCGCTTACAGGAGCATGGAAAACAAAAAGAGTTTCACGCGCACATGAAAAGCGCGACCGTGTGGCTCTCACTCTCTTTCGCGTTTAGTGCCGTATGTAATTTTATTTTAGCACGCAGAATCTTCATCAACATCGACCCTACCTTGTCGTCAGAGGCGCAATCCGTGATTCTCAATGAACAGATCGCTCAAATGACGACCTGGTCTATGGCCGTCATCATGGTTCCATCTATTCTCTTTTTATTGGGAATTTTCTGGTACCTCATGCGAGGCATCAAACAACACGCAGGTCTTTCAACAGAAGAACTGCTTCGAGAAAATTAGAAATCCCCACCTTCTTCTCCAAACGGTGGCGGAGGCGGTGGTGGCGGCGGGAAGTCGCCCCCTCCAAAGTCATCCCCAAACGGGGGTGGCGGAGGTGGTGGTGGTGCGACATCACCGTAATCATCAGGCATATTGGGCGCTGGAACATACCCCCCGTCCCCTCCGAAGTCATCAAAGGTGGGCGGTGGTGGAAAAGAAGATCCCCCAGGGGAAATAGCGCCGCCTCCAAAAGAACTCCCGCCCCCTGAAGTGGATGGCATTTTTCCATATTTTGGCGAGGCTCCATAGAGAGCTCTTTTACGATATTCATAACGTGGACGCAATTCATCAAGACCCAGTTCTTGAGCCTCACTTGGAAGTTGTAGATTCTCACGAACTATAAGCTGCTGTTTTGCCTTCTCCTGTTCGTAGGCGCGGCGCTCCTTTTCACGATTTTCATCATAGTTCTTCTTAGCAAGCGCATCAGCTTTTGCTTCGGGACCGTCCTCGTCCATCACAATTTGCTTTTTATTTTTTTTGTACTCTTCGAGGCTGCGATTTTTAAGGCTTTCCCACTGCTCCTCTTCTTCAAGATAAGCGCGCTCTCCCTTGACTCGAGCCTCTTCAAAACGATCTAAATTTTTATGATGCTGAGCAAAACCAGACAGCCGTTCTTTTTCAGAAACTTGCGCCCACCCGAGGCAACTCGAGAGGCAAAGTGCAGCAATAAGAGGCAAATGACGTGACAAAAACATTCTGAAAATCAGTCTATCAGGGCTCCTTCTTTTTTTTGAGCAAACAAAAAAGATGCTCGACCTTTGGCTAATTCCTGAATACCTTAAACCCCTGGTGTGCAATAGAGTTCGAAGGAGTATTCATGGACGCTTTACAAAGCATCGGGGTTTTTGCAGCACAGACTTTTCTTATCCTCTTTGCCATCCTGGCGGTGATTATTGTCATTGCCATCATCGCCTCCAAAGCGTCAGGCCATAAGGACGAGATCCAAGTTGAGTTGATCCACAAGAAATACAAGAACTTCCGCAATCTTCTTAAATCTCAAACTCTGTCAAAGACAGAGCGCAAAGAGATGAAGAAAAAACTGAAAGAAGAGCGAAAAGCCCACGAAACGCAAACGCGAGATCATGAAAAGAAAATCTTCCTGATCGACTTTAACGGCGACATCAAAGCCTCCGCAGTTGAGAACCTTCGCGAAGAGGTCACCGCCGTTTTGACTTTGGCGACCCCTCAAGATGAGGTTGTTGTCCGCGTTGAAAGTCCCGGTGGTGTGGTCCATGGCTATGGTCTTGCCGCTTCACAACTTCTCCGCATCCGTGACAAACAAATCCCTCTCACCGTCTGCGTTGATAAAGTCGCAGCCAGTGGTGGCTATCTTATGTCCTGCACGGCTCATAAGATTCTCTGTGCTCCCTTTGCTATTGTCGGATCAATTGGTGTGGTCGCACAAGTTCCCAATCTTCACCGCGTCTTGAAACGATATGACGTCGACTACAAAGAATACACTGCGGGAGAGTTCAAGCGCACCGTCAGCCTTCTTGGAGAAATCACCGAAAAAGGTGAAGAAAAATTTAAAGAACAACTTGAGGATACTCACGTACTCTTTAAGAGTTTCGTTCATAAATTCCGCCCTCAACTGAACCTTTCTGAAGTGGCGACCGGCGAATATTGGTACGGAGAACAAGCCCTTACCAAGGGGCTTGTCGATGAAATTCGCACCAGCGACGATTACCTTTTAGGACTTTCAGAAAAGCATCAAATTGTTAAAGTAACTTATGAACATCATGAGAGTCTTAGCCAGAAACTCACGGGAATTATTGGAAAAGCTTTTCACAAAGGAAGCCTTTCTATTCTTGAAGAACTAGAAACACGGCGTTTTCTTTAAAGAAGGGCTTACGAAGTGCAAACACCCGTACTTGAAGTCAAAAACCTTGAGACCACTTTCCTTACTAACGCTGGCCCTGTTCGCGCTGTGAACAATGTCAGCTATAAAA